>JAADCW010000118.1 GCA_013154225.1 Chloroflexota bacterium | reverse complement strand
GCCTGGCGTGCTGCCGGCGCACGCGCCCTCTTTTTCTTCATTTTAGACAAAGGCAAAGTTCGCAAAGAAGATCTCACCTTGGCTTTTTGGCCAGATTTTTCCCAAGCTCAAGTCAACAGCAACCTTCACGCCACACTATGGCGAGCACGCCGCGCCCTGGGGGACAAATCCTTCATCCAAATCCAAGGCGGCTACTACCGCCTTCGCCCGGATCTCCAAATCCGTTACGATGTGCGAGATTTTGAAAACCTGCTCCAACAAGCCCGACAAACCAACGACGACGAAACCCGCATTGCCTTCTACCGCGATGCCGCTCGACTTTATCAGGGGGATTTTTTGAGCGATTTGGACCTTCCCTGGATTGAGGAACGGCGAGCAGAGCTCCAACGCCGCTATCGTGAAACGCTGGATGCACTGATCGAGTGGCATATGCAACATCGGGAATATCGGCAGGCCATGGATTGGCTCAGCGTTGGGTTGCGTCTCGAACCTTACTTGGATACGTGGCACCTCTACTGGATGCAATGCCTGGCAGCCACAGGCTCCCCTTCTGCTGCCCGCGCGTACTATCTCAAATATCGCAAACGCCTGCGTCGAGAACTGAACGTGGAACCCGACGAAGCCCTGCAAACGTTTTACCGTCAACTCAAACCCGCCTGACCCCCAAAGCACCACTGGTCCCTGGTTTCCAAAACGTGCGTTTTGAATAAATGTCACCCTCTCACAATCCCGCGGCCGTTTTGCCGCGTCCGACATCGAGGGGCAAACGAGGGTGAACAAACGCGCCTTGCTTTCCCCTGCATGGCCACGTGCGCCATTTGAGAAACCAGGGGGACGCAATACACAATTGCTGCTTCCCTTTGGGGGATAGGCACCACAGTTTCATTCTCCATAGCGCACAACTTAGCACCCTAACCTCAACGAAACCACAGGCCCTACGCCCACGCCTGGACGTTCCCGTTGGGCTCTTTTGGCGCGCGCAACCGGCGTTTTCCTGCTCCTCAGCCCCTTGCTCAACGCCTTCACACCACCCCCACAAAGCCACCTTCCCTGCCCATATACGAATGAGAAAATTTTCCCCAAGCAATTTTGATGAATTTTGACATTCTGAACAAAAAAGGCCTTTTTGTTCAGAACCTTGTTCAGAACGTCTGGGCTATGCTTAGGGCGCAAGACAAAACAAGCCAATAACCGGCGCCCACACTCGCAAATTTGTAAGGAGGTTCCCCATGTTGCAGCAACGTTTAGCCCAGATCGCCCTCTCCCTGAATAGCCCTGCGCACCGCGCAATTGCCAAAGTGTTTGTATTTGCTCTGCTCGTCCTGATCAGCCTGCTGTTCCCCCATCACCATGAAATCCGCCAACTGGCTGATGGCTATCTGATCGGTGGGGGGCAGCCTGCCTAAACGGCGGAGGTGCCTTCATGTGCAAACTCACCCTTAACGCCGTGGTGACGCTCGCATTGGCTGACGAGCGCTTCCGCCAGGAACTTCTCAACGGCGAACACGAACGGGCTTTCCAAGCCCTCAGCCTGGACGACGAAGAACGCGCACTGCTCCAAAACATCCGAGCCAACTCCCTGGAAACTTTCGTCGCCCAAATCCACGGTATCCTGCAACACGAAGAAACCGGTGCAATGCCTGTGGTGGCATTAGCCGGCGGGCAACAGCAATACGCCCCATATGTTGCCGTGGGCGCAGATTAATCCGCACGCCTGTACCATCTCCCCCTCATGATTGCTGTCCCGCCACTCCCCGCGGGGGTGGCGGGATTTGTTGCCGGGCGACCTACCGCACAGTTCGGAGGAGCCGTGCTGTTGACCACCCCTCTCCCCACAGACCATAAGGCCTCTGAACAACCGGCCGTGTCTCATCATGACATCGGCTGGCATCTCCCCATCCCTGTGGTCTGCACCAACGCTGGCCTTACCATTCAATGGGTCAATCAGGCCTTTGAACAATGCGTGGGGGTCAACGCCGAAAACGTGCTCGGCCATCCGCTAACAGAGTTCCTCTCGCCCATCCACGCCGAACTGCTCGCCTATCACCTACATTCTTTGGAAAAAGGCCACCCCGCGGCACAACGCCTTTGGGTCCGCTGGCGATGCGCTTCAGGCAAAGAGATTTTGGTCAACCTCCGATCCCAAAAATGGATGGCCTCGGATGGCACACCCCAAGGATGGGTGCACACCATCCATCCCCTGGAAGACCAAGAAACCCTGCCATCGGGGCAACAGGAACTCCTGAGCGAACTGTTTGTGCAAGGTTGGGTGCAAGTGCTACACGCTCGCGACCTGGAAACCAGCGCCCACACCCATCGCGTCGCCCGGCTCACCACGGTCATTGGCACGGCCTTGGGCATCCCTTCGGAAGATCTGCGCAACTGGCGCTGGGGCGCGCTTCTGCACGATATTGGCAAAATCGCCATTCCCGATGAGATTTTGCGCAAACCAGGTCCACTAACCGAAGAAGAATGGCAAATCATGCGCCAACACCCTCTCCTTGCGCAGGCCATTCTGCGGGATGTTCCCTTCCTGCCGGAAGACGTGCTGACCATTCCTCTCTACCACCATGAACGCTGCGACGGCAGTGGTTATCCCTTTGGCCTTCGCTGTGAACAAATCCCCCTGCCCGCGCGAGCGTTTGCTGTGGTTGATGTTTGGGATGCCTTGAGCCGAGAACGGCCATACCGCCGTGCATGGCCTCCTGAACGGATCTGGCAGTATCTCAAACAGCACACTGGCACATTGTTCGACCCGCTCATCGTGCAAACGTTTGAGCGTCTGTACCTTGATGGCCTCCCTGTCAGTTAGTTTCCTCCCTCTCTCCACTTTTCCTCGCGTCAAGGTGGTCAATGTTGGCCACCTTGGCCATTTAAAAGCCTTTCACCAGTACCAAAATGCCATGCCATTTTTCAACTTCAGTTGTTAAACTTGCCCCAATTTGAAGCCCAATCCTCCTGCGCCTTTGGATAATTTTCCCATGTGTTGCACCCCAACATGATTCATGTCCAATAAGGAGAGGAAAGAATGAAAAGAACCGCCTTGCCCATCCTTTCCTTGTCCTTGGCGCTCGTTTGGCTTGCGGGCATCCTCTTAGGGGGATGTGCGCCCGCATCGCCCGCGCCACGCCCCACGGTGGGCACCCTTCCCACCAGCACCCCCATGCTCGCCCAAGCCCTAACATTGCCTGCCGCGGCACCATCAGAAAGCCCATTCCCCAAAAACACCCCGCCCCCTTCGCCAACCAACCCTCACACCGCGACGCCTTCCTCCGCCACCGCAACGCCAACCCACCCTCCAACACCAACTTCTGCCCCTTCGCCTTCCCCCGCGCCCGGCGCATTGGTCGCGGGGTCACAAAGCAAACCTGTACCTGCCAAAGCCGTCCTTTCCCTTTCCCGGGGGGAATACGTGACCGGCAGCGCCAATCCCAACGAGGCCGAAATCGCCTGGATGAGCCGCTTCCGTATTGTGCACGCGGGCGGCCTTTTAGACCCACTTCCCACGGACGTCATCGCCCGCCTGCGGCAGGCTGGGGTGCAGATCCTCCTGGTGTACGACTGGCTTCCCGCCACCTATCACTACACCGACGGCGAAAGCGACGATCCCCTCACCCAATGGCTGTACGACAACCGCGATTGGGCCACCCTCAACCCCAACGGCCCGTTCCCACACTGCACTGAGGAAGGCTACGATTGGTGCGAAGATTATTACTTTGACCTGGGCGACGCGAACGTGCGCCAGGCCCGTGTGGACTATCTGGTGCAAACCGTCCATGATTTGGGCTACGACGGCGTCTTTTTTGATTGGAGCAACAGCCAATTTTTAGACGAAGACACCTTTGCCACTATTCGCGAAACCTACGAAACCCGCCACCCCGACCTGCCTTACGCTGAAGCCATTGCTCTCTTTTATCAAGCCTTGCGCGATGCCGGGCTGATTGTGCAATCCAATCAAGGTTTTCGGGATGCTCAAGCCATCCTTCCCCAGGTGGACTACGACATGACGGAAAGTTACGGCACCACCGACGAAACCTTTGGCAAGCGGCTGCG
>JAADCW010000199.1 GCA_013154225.1 Chloroflexota bacterium | reverse complement strand
CCAACGCATCCGGGTCGGGGAAACCCATCACATTATACCCCGCATCCACATACAACACCTCACCGGTCACCCGCCGCGCCATATCCGAGCACAGGAACACCGCGGCGTTGCCGATGTCTTCGATGGTGATGTCTTCTTTGAGGGGTGAAAGGTCCAAAATGGTCTTGTAAAGGGTGCGGAAGCCGGCAATACCCGCGGCCGAGAGGGTGCGAATCGGCCCCGCGGAAATGGCATTGACCCGCAAGCCCATCTTGCCCAAATCGTAAGCCAAATAGCGCACGCTGGCTTCCAAAGCGGCCTTGGCCACGCCCATAACGTTGTAATGCGGCACCACTTTGACGCCACCGTAATAGGTCATGGTCAGCATCGAACCGCCTTTGGGCATCAAGGGCTGGAAAGCCCGCGCCAATGCGGTGAACGAATACACGCTCACATCCATGGCCGTGTGGAAGCCCTGCCGGCTGGTCTGGTAATAGGGGCGGGCCAAATCTTCCCGCTCGGCATAAGCCACTGCATGCACCAGGATGTCAATATGCCCAAAGTGCGCCTTGGCCTTTTCCACCAGGGCTTCGATTTGATCGTCTTGCGTGACGTCGCACGGCTCCACAAACGTACAGCCGATTTCGTCGGCCAAACGCCGCACACGGCGCTCCAATGCCGGGCCTGCATAACTCAAGCCAATGTTCGCGCCTTCCCGCTGAAAAGCCTGAGTAATGCCCCAGGCAATGGAACGGTTGTTGGCCACACCAAAAATCAAGGCGTTCTTGCCTTCCAATAAACCCATGCTGGCCTCCTAAGTCAAAAAGAGATGAGGGGAACGCACCATAAACCGCCAGGGGATGCTCTTCCACGGTTCTGGCACAGTGTTTAAACCCACACGTGGGCCAGTAGTCACGCTTTCGTCAGGAAAGGTGACCGCGGGTTCCAAAAACAGCATGGCTTCGGGGGTGCAGAGGTCTGCGCCGTGAAAACTGCCGTCAATGGCCAGGGCCTGGCAAAGTTTGGCAGGGCCGTTGGTCCATTCCCGGCGGGGGCGGTTTCTCCGTCGGGCGGCCATGCGCTCCAGGCCTTCGGTGGGCAACAAAGCGCGCACCAACACTGCCGCGGGAAAGCCCTCCTGTTCGGTAACCACATTGAACAGCCAGTGCATACCGTAGGTGAAATAGACGTACGCGTGTCCAGGCGGGCCATACATGACCGCGGTGCGCGGGGTGCGGCCTGCGCGGGCATGACACCCCTGATCTTCTTCGCCAATGTAGGCTTCAGTTTCCACAATGATGCCCGCGGTGCGCTGGCCGTCGGGCTCTATCCGCACCAAACGGGCACCTAAAAGCTCCCTGGCCACGGTCAGGGTAGGGCGGGCAAAGAAATCGCGGGGAAGCCGCTCGGGCACGGTCATACCTGCTCCAGCACGGCAGGGAGTTCGCCAATCCGTCGAATCACCGGGTTCTGTGCTTCAGGAAAAAGCCCCTGAGGGTCGAGCAAAATCGGCAGCAGGCCAGCCTGCTTTGCGCCCAGGATGTCGGCATAATAATTGTCGCCCACATAGGCGGCTTGCTCAGGCGGCACGTGGGCGGCCTCCGCGGCTTTGAGGAACGCCTCGGGCGAGGGCTTCCACGCGCCAATTTGCCCGGCCACCAGGGCAAAATCCAGCCAGGGGGCAACGCCAATTTCATCCAAATAGCCGTTGAGGGGGTCGCGGCGGTTGGTCAGCAAACCCATACGATAGCCGCGCGCCTTGAGGGCTTCCAGGGTAGGCGGCACGTCGTCAGGCACGACGTCTTCCACTGTATCTTCCAGGCTGTTGAGACGCTCGTAAAGTTTCGGCGCCAACGTGCGCACGCAGTCTTCGTCACACCCCAGGCGGCGCAGGCGTTCTGCGTTGAAGGCAATCCAGAAATCTTCGCTCTCGCCGTAGGTGCGAAGCCAACGGCGCAACTGCTCAGAACTGGCCCAAAAATAATGAATCCAACGGTTGAGACGCCGATGGCTTTCCGGCGTTACAGGCACGCCCAAGGCTTGGGCTTCGCGGATGAAAATCTCGTCCCAACTGGGGCGGGAAACCCGCAGCGTACCGTCCAAGTCAAAAATAATGGCGCGAATAGGCAAGAGAACCTCCCAAACAACACAGCCTTTCAAAGGTGAACTTCCTGGTCAACCGCCAATTTGGCTCATGGTGCGATCTTGAGGGGCTTCGCCCTGAGCCAAACCATGCCCCCACGGCTTGCGCCATACAGCCTGCTGAATGAGGCGGCGCAGGTCCTCATCCGAAGCCCCTTGGCGGAGCGGGGTGAGGATATCCACTTCGTCTTCCCGAAGCAAGCACAGCCGCAAGTGGCCGTCTGCGGTCAGACGCAGGCGGGTGCAAGCCGCGCAAAACGGCTGGGTCACCGAGGCGATAAAACCAATCTGCCCGCGCGCGCCCGGCAAACGGTAGAGGCGGGCTTCGCCATCCAATCGGCCACCATCCACCGGCTCTAAGGGGCCCAGCGCCTCTTCAATGCGGGCTTTCATCTGCTCAGCCGTGACCAGCATCAGCCGCTGGAAATCCGTGGCGCCGGCAAAAGGCATCATTTCAATAAAGCGCACCTGCCAGGGATGATCCAATGTCAAGCGGGCCATGTCCACCACGTCGGCCTCGTTGTAACCGCGCACCACCACTGCGTTGAGTTTGACCGGCTGCAATTCGGCTTCTTCCGCGGCCTGAATACCATCCAGGACGTCTTCAATATCACCCCAGCGGGTCAAACGGCGGAATTTGGCCGCGTGCAGCGTGTCCAGGCTGACGTTCACCCGGTCCAACCCAGCCTCAGCCAACGGCTTGGCCAAACGGCTGAGCAAAATGCCGTTGGTTGTCATGGTAATTTCCCGAATACCGGGAATTGCCCGCAAACCCCGCACCAATTCCACCACGCCAGGACGCACTGTGGGTTCGCCGCCGGTCAGCCGAATTTTATCCACCCCCAAACGGGCAAAAATGCGCGCCAGGCGCAAAATCTCATTATCTTGCATCAACGCCGCGTGCGGCATGAACTTGATGTCTTCCGGCATACAATACACGCAGCGCAGGTTACAACGGTCGGTCAGGCTAATTCGAAGATAATGCAAATTTCGTCCGAAGCGATCGTAGGCCATAACGCTCCCTGGGGGATTAAAGTAAAAAATAGCGCGAAAAATTATACCATCGTGTCTTTGGCTTTCTTCCTTACCAACATGTTACAATTCTAACGAAACCTGAATTGTGGGCATTCCTAACCACGGGAAGCGGCAGCCTTTGTGTCAGGCAGCCAGAAGCCACGCCAAAATCTGTTGTGCAATTTTTGCACAACGCGCTATCCGCAATCCAGGTTCAGGCAAACTGCAGGGTCAACCAAGGTTACGACATGCCCATTCCCGAACATCTCCGCCCCACCCTCGACACATTGCCCGAAAAGCCCGGCTGTTATTTGATGAAAAACGCCGCGGGCGAAATCATCTATGTGGGCAAAGCCGTCAACCTGCGGCGGCGGGTGCGGTCTTATTTCCACAAAAGCGCGCAAAAACATCCCAAAACCCGCAAACTGGTTTCCCAAATTGCGGAAATCGAATGGATTACCGTGGGCAGCGAACTCGAGGCACTGATCCTCGAGATGAACCTGATCAAGAAACACCGCCCCCGCTACAACGTGCGCCTCAAGGACGACAAGCGTTACCCCTACATCAAAGTCCACTGGCAAGACCCGTTCCCCAAGGTCACGGTCACGCGGCGGGTTACCCAAGACGGCGCCCGCTATTTTGGCCCTTACACCAGCATGTGGGCGGTGCATCAAACCCTGGACGTCCTGCGCAAGATCTTTCCCTTTCTTACCTGCAACCGCACCATCACCGGCCACGACCCGCGGGCGTGCCTCTACGCCGACCTGGGGCTGTGCGCCGCGCCCTGCGTGGGCGCGGTTTCCCAGGCGGAATACCGCCAGATGATCGCGGACTTGTGCGACTTCCTGGAAGGCCGCACCGAACCCGTGGTGCAGCGGCTGGAAGCCGAAATGCGCCGGGCCGCGGAAAAACTGGAATTCG
>JAADCW010000128.1 GCA_013154225.1 Chloroflexota bacterium | reverse complement strand
TGGATTTCGCTGGTGCCTTCGTAAATTTCGGTGATTTTGGCGTCACGGAAATAGCGTTCCACGGGCAGTTCCTTGGAGTACCCCATGCCGCCGTGGATTTGCACCGCGGCCCACGCGCAGTACATCGCGGTTTCCGAAGCGTAAAGTTTGGCCATCGAGGCTTCCAAGGTGTAGCGCTCGCCTGTTTTCTTGGCCTTTTCTTTTGCCAAGGCTGCGTTAAAAGTCAAAGCACGGGCGGCCTCGATGCGGGTTTTCATATCCGCAATCTTGAAGCCCGTGCCTTGGAACTCGCCAATCGGGTGGCCAAAGGCTTCCCGTTCCTGCACATACTGGCGAGAGGCTTCGTAGGCGGCTTCGGCAATGCCCAACGCCTGGGCAGCAATACCGATGCGGCCTGCATCAAGCACAGCCATCGCAATCTTGAAGCCCTGACCTTCTTCGCCAATGCGGTTTTCCACCGGCACTTTGACGTTTTCAAAACTGACCTCGCTGGTGGCCGAAGCCCGAATGCCCAGTTTGGGTTCCTTGCGCCCGCGCACCAAACCAGGGCTGTCGCCTTCCACAATAAACGCGGTAATGCCCTTGTGCCCCTTGGAAGGGTCGGTCATGGCAAAAACCACAAAATAATCGGCCACTGGCGCACTGGTAATCCAGTTCTTGCGGCCGTTGAGGATATAGTAATCGCCTTCCCGCACAGCACGGGTGCGCATGTTGGCTGCATCCGAGCCCGATGAAGGTTCCGTTAACGCATAAGCGCCGATGGCCTCTCCTGAAGCCACCGGCGTGACATACTTCTGCTTCTGCTCTTCAGTGCCGTAGTGCAAAATACCGTAACTGAAGAGCGAGTTATTGACCGACATAATGGTGCCGTGGGCAGCATCCACCTTGCTAATTTCCATTTCGGCCAAGACGTAGGCCAGAGTGTCCATGCCCGCACCGCCATATTCCTCTGGCACCTCGATGCCCATAAAGCCCATTTCACCCATCTTGCGGATGGTTTCCAGGGGGAATTCGCCAGTTTCGTCATATTGCGCCGCGATGGGCGCAATCTCTTGCTGGGCGAATTCCCGAGCGGCTTGCTGAATCATGCGATGCTCGTCGGTTAAGATATGTTCAAAAGCAAAGCGACCCATGCTAACCTCCAGTCAGGAATAATAGCCAACCAAGGGTAAATTCCATTATAGCACGGCGGTTTGCCGCGTAGGGCGACCTTGCGGCCTACACCACCCGCCGCAAAAAGCCAAACAATGCCAAAAGTGCCAACACCGCGCCAATGCCGCCCAACACAGCCCGCTGGAGTTCGTCGGGGGTCAAAACCACCGGATTAGGCGGCACAGGGGTTGGGGTTGGCCAGTGAGGGGTGGGGGTAATGGTGGGTTGAGGCGTGGAAGGGGGCGCCGTGGCTTGGCCCAGTTGGGTTGGCGCTGGGGTGGGCGTTTCGATGGGTGTGTAGTTGCGCACCCGCACAGGCACGGTATCTTCATAACGTTTGCCATCGGTGGTTACCACCACCAGCCTGAGCACATAATCCCCATCGGTGATGCGTGTGGTATCCCACCGCGCCAACAGGCCCTGATATGTGGGGCGATGCTGTTCAGCCAGCAAAAACCAGGTGTGGGTGGGATCTTCGGCATAGCCAAAGAAGAGATAAGCGGCTTTGAAATCGGGCACGTTGGTGGTGCCCAACACACGCACTTGCCCCTGAAGCGCCTGCTGAGGGCCTGGCGCGGTAATGGCCACCGCGCCGGGTGTAGGGGTTGGCGTCAGCCCATACACCGGACGCGCGTGGGCGCCCCACGCCCACAGCATCCACAAAGCCAAAATGGCCCACCATCCTCGCTTGCCCAAGCGCTGTTTCACGCCATCCATTCCCATTTCAAAAGCAAGCCGGGCACGCTCTCTTTCAGCGCGCCCGGCGGTCAAACTTTAGTCGGCCAGGTCGGAAACGTCTTCGCTGGCAATCTCAGTGCCAATGTAGTCTTCCAACCGCGGCAAAATTTTGACAGGCTTAATGGTGCGGGCCACAATCTCGCCCGTACCGCCAATGCGCAGTTGGTGGAAAAGCCGATGGAATTGGCCATCCCAATCCTGATACACGGCTTCTTTGACTTCCGCGGGCAGGGCCCAAATTTCCTTCTTGAAAGGCCCTAAGGCCCGCTTGCGGGTCTTGTAATAGAACTGCTCGTCGGTCATGCCGGGTTTGCGCTCGTGCGCGTGGTGTTCCCGCAGATAGGCGTAGATTTCAGATTTCAAATCCTCCGGCATATGGTCGTAAAGGATATTCATGAAGTTGGTCGCCAGATGGATTTCGCACGCCTCGGCTTCGGGGAACTTGCTGAACGCGTCTTCGGGCAGCGTCGAAGCGCCGTGCTGCACTGCGCCAGCCATGCCGTAAACTTCACGCGCCACCCGGCTGAGGTGCTTCAAGGTGTCAAAATCCACCTTGACCTTGGCAATGGTGCCATCGGGCAAAACCACACCACCATGCGCGGTGCCGGTCTGGATGCTGATTTTGCTCAAGCCTTCCGCACCAGGGGCGATTTCGGCCAGGTGCGCGTTGTAGCCGTCCATATAGGCCCGCAGTTCTTCTTCAGTGGAATTGTGGCCGCCCACCTCGCCGATTTCGCCGCCCACGGAAATGTCAATGCCCTCGGGCTGAATGCCGCGGAGAAACGCCGTCAGTTCTGCCGAGAGTTTGTAGTTGAGTTCCTGCTGTTCGGGCACTGTGGGCTTGGAAAGATCCACCAGGGTGGACGTGTCCACATCAATGTTGTAAAAGCCGGCCTTGACGGCTTCCACGCTCAAATCGCGCACGGCCTGGACTTCGGCTTCGGGGTTATCGGCATAGCGCTTGGGCGAAATTTGGAAATGGTCGCCTTGGATGAAGACCGGCCCGCGATACCCTTCGGCAATGGCCGCGGCCAACACTTCCGCGACGTATTCGTTGGGGCGCTGGTCGGCGTAGCCCATCTCAGAACGCGCGATTTCAAAGATAAAAGCCCCAGCGCCAATGGCCAGCGCATTCTTGAACACGGCTCGCGCGGCCAAGAAGGTCAGCGTCCGCAAGTTCATGGCCGGAACGGTAAAGGTCGGGGCAACTTCTCCCCGACCGCGTGCCATATACAAATCATGGATGGAAGAGGGCACAATGTCCAAATCCAACGCGGCGCCGCGAATGATAAACTGCGCCAATGCCTTCTCAGGTTGTTCCCCTACGGCCGCGATTTCAGCCAACATCGGCATCTGGCTTTTCAACTTGGCTTCGTCTTTAACCCGCACGACGCCATCTTCTACTGCAACTGTGCCTTCCAGTTTCTCAAGCAACGCATCTAAGGCTTTCATCAGGAATCCTCCTCTGGCTTGGCTCACGGATAATCCGCACCAATCACTGAAATTATAGCATGACAACAAAAAAGCCCCGCATCGGGGCTGCTGAGCCACCGACGGGACTTGAACCCGTGACCGTCCGCTTACGAGGCGGATGCTCTTCCGACTGAGCTACGGTGGCTTGCGCCCCACATTATACCGCAGAATTACGGCTTCAGTGAGGAATTTGCCTCCACCAATCCCTGCCATTTGACGAAACTTCAGCATCCGGGTAGAATGCAGCCCGCAACCTCGCTGTTCTGCTGTTGCATCTATTCCCCTTTCCAACAGAGGGTGTACCTATGAGCGCCAAACTGATTTTGCGCGATAAAACTTACGAAGTGCCCCACGGCCTGACCATCAAACAGGCCCTCAAGCAGTTGGATATCCCGCTGGAAGAGGTCATTCCCACCAAAGATGGTGAACTGGTGACCGAAGACACCCATCTGAAAGACGGCGATGTCATCCGTCTGGTCGCGGTCATCTCCGGCGGCTGACTTCCCCGCCTCCCCCGACTTCCACGACTTCCCCAACACCCACGACTTCCCCGACTTCCACGACTACAGGACGAATTCCCCATGCGCTGCCGAAAATGCGGTCAAAAGGCCGTGATCAACATGCGCCACCACAAACTGGCGCTGTGCAAGGAACATTATCTGGAATGGTTCGTGGCCCAAACCGAGCGGTTCATCAAAAAATACCGCATGTTT
>JAADCW010000074.1 GCA_013154225.1 Chloroflexota bacterium | reverse complement strand
GTTTCTTTATGGGGAAACATGTGATTAATGTAACTTTCTCCCGCTTTCAAAGCGGGGCATAATATAAAAGTCCCTCTCAGGCACGTTTTGACCGGCAGGCGGCGCTCCGCTCGTTGGCCAAAACCTTCGCCAACGATCCATTTCATGGTGAAAGGAGATACCGTCCTATGAGCAAGAAAATCACCCGCGAAGAAGCCCTGGAATACCATCGGCTCGACGGCAAACCGGGCAAAATTGCCGTTGTTCCTACCAAACCGTTGGAAACCCAGCGCGACCTCAGCCTGGCCTACACGCCTGGCGTGGCCGTCCCCGTGCTGGAAATTGAAAAAGACCCTGAACTGGCTTACGAGTACACTTCCAAAGGCAATTTGGTGGCCGTGGTTTCAAACGGCACAGCCATTTTAGGCCTTGGTGACCGTGGTGCCCTTGCCTCCAAACCCGTGATGGAAGGCAAGGGCGTGTTGTTTAAGCGCTTTGCCGATATTGACGTCTTCGACATTGAGGTAGATACACACGACCCTGATGAACTTATCAAAGTGGTTGCTGCCATTGCTCCCACGTTTGGCGGTATCAACCTGGAAGACATCAAAGCGCCTGAGTGCTTCTACGTGGAAGAAAAACTCAAGGAAATGCTCGACATTCCCGTCTTCCACGACGATCAACACGGGACGGCCATCATCTCCGCAGCGGGCCTACTGAACGCTTTGGAACTGACCGGCAAGAAAATTGACGAAATCAAAATCGTGGTATCGGGCGCAGGTGCGTCGGCCATTGCCTGCGCTAACCTGGCCATTACCCTGGGCGCGAAGCGCGAAAACATCATCATGTGCGACAGCCGCGGCGTGATCTACAAAGGCCGCACCGAGCGCATGAACCCCTACAAAGAAAAATTCGCGGCCGACACCGATGCCCGCACCCTGGAAGAAGCCATCGTGGGCGCGGACGTGTTCTACGGCCTCTCGGTGGCCAACATCCTCACCCCGGAAATGGTGAAGAGCATGGCCCCCAACCCCATCATCTTCGCAATGGCCAACCCCGACCCCGAAATCCCCTACGACGTGGCCAAGGAAGTCCGCCCCGACGCGATCGTAGCCACGGGCCGCTCCGACTACCCCAACCAAATCAACAACGTTTTGGGCTTCCCCTTCATCTTCCGCGGGGCCTTGGACGTGCGCGCCAAAGCCATCAACGAAGAGATGAAAGTCGCCGCGGCCAAAGCCCTGGCCGCGCTGGCCAAGGAAGACGTCCCCGACAGCGTGCTGCGGGCTTACGGGCTGGAAAGCCTGAAGTTCGGCCCCGATTACATCATCCCCAAGCCCTTTGACCCGCGCGTGCTGCTGTGGGAAGCCCCCGCGGTGGCCCAGGCCGCGATGGAAACCGGCGTGGCCCGCAAACACATTGACATTGAAGAATACAAAGAGCAACTGGCCCTCCGTCAGGGCAAGGGCGCGCAGGTGCGGCACTTCATCATGCACAAGGCCAAAGCCGCCAAAAGCAAGAAGCGCGTTGTGTTTGCCGAGGGCGAAGAAGACAAAATCCTCCGCGCCGCGGTGCAAATCATTGACGAGGGTATTGCCGAGCCCATCCTCATCGGCGACCCCATGGTCATTTCCGAAAAGGCCAAACGCCTGGGGCTGAAATACCAGCCCAAGGTGGTGGATCCTCACAACTTCGAGCGCAAAGACGAATACGCCAAGACCTACTACGAACTGCGCCAACGCAAAGGCGTCACCCTGCAGCAAGCCTACAAGCGCATCACCGACCCGAACATCCTGGGCCCGATGATGGTCAAGATGGGCGACGCAGATGCGTTTGTCTCCGGCCTGACGTACGAATACCCCGAAGTCATCCGCCCCGCGCTGCAAATTCACCACACCGCGCCGGGCGTCTCCAAGGTTGCGGGCGTGTACATCATCGTAGTGGATGGCAAAGTCTATCTCTTCACCGACGCCACGGTCAACATTGACCCCACCGCGGAAGACCTGGCCGAAATCGCCATCCTCGCGGCCGACTTTGCCAAACAACTGGAAATTGACCCGCGCGTCGCGATGCTTTCCTTCTCCAACTTCGGCAGCACCCCGCACCCCGAAAGCGAAAAGGTGCGCAAGGCTGTGGAAATCGTCCGCGAAAAGCGCCCCGACCTGGTGGTGGACGGCGAAATGCAGGCCGACACCGCGGTGGTCGCGGAAATCATCGAAAAGCGCTACCCCTTCAGCCGGGTCAAAGACGCGAACGTTTTGGTCTTCCCCTCGCTGGAAGCCGCCAACATTGCCTACAAACTGCTGGCGCGGCTGGGCAAAGCCCAGGCCATCGGGCCCATCCTGCTGGGCATGGGCGCACCGGTGCACGTCTTGCAGACGGGCGACGAGGTGAAAGACATCGTCAACGTGGCCGCCGTCGCAGTCATGGACGCCAACAGCCGCGACTAACCTTGCTTCCTCCCCCTTCCGAAAACCCCGGTGGCCTGCCCGCCGGGGTTTTGCTTTGCGGTAAAATTCCCCCATGCGACGCGGGGCTGGCTTCTTTCTCTTGATTATGGCCGCGGTTCTGGCTGGCTGTGGCCGCGGCCCTACGCCCACGCCCACCCCCACGCCATCTTCCACGCCCCAGCCCACGGCCACGGCCTCCCCCTCCCCCACACCTGCGCCCACAGCCACGTTCACCCCAGTCCCGCCCAGCCCCACCCCGCGCACCTTCCAACCGCCCAGCGTGCGCTTTGCCATCATTGGCGATTACGGGCAGGCAGGCTACACCGAATCCCGCGTCGCCCGCCTGGTGCATTCGTGGGAACCCGACTTCATCCTCACCGTGGGCGACAACAACTATCCCGAGGGTTCGGCCAAAACCATCGAAGCCAACATCTTCCAATATTACGGCGCCGATATTTACGCGCACCGCTTTTTCCCCGCACTGGGCAACCACGATTGGGGCTATGGCGACATCAGCCCTTATCTGGCCTACCTCCACCCCTTGGGCAACGGCCGCTATTACGATTTCGCCTGGGGGCCGGTGCACATCTTTGTTTTGGATAGTTGCCCACCCGAACCCGACGGCATCACCGCCCAGAGCAAACAAGCCCGATGGCTTCGGGAACGCCTCGCAACAGCCGACGAACCCTGGAAAATCGTTGCCCTGCACCGCCCACCGTATTCTTCTGGCCCCCACGGCAACACCCCAGACCTCCAATGGCCCTTTGCCCAATGGGGCGCCACCGCGGTGGTGGCCGGCCACGATCACGATTACGAGCGCATCCTGCGCGATGGCATCGTTTACTTTGTCAACGGCTTGGGCGGCCACCCCAGCCGCTACCCCTTTGAGGGCACCCCAGTGCCCGGAAGCGCCATCCGCTACCGCGACGCCCACGGCGCCATGCTGGTCACCGCCGACGCCCAGCACATCACGTTCCAATTCATCGCCACCGGCGGCACTGTGGTGGATACCTACACCCTTTCATACACGGAGCAGCCATGAGTTCTCAACAGCCTTCTTCCAACAAAACGCGCATTTTGTTCGTCTGCCTGGGGAACATCATCCGCAGCCCCCTGGCCGAAGGGCTTTTTCGCCATCTAGCCGCCGAACGCGGGGTGGCAGACAAATACGAAGTGGATTCCGCCGGCTTGGGCGCCTGGCACGTGGGCGAACCACCCGACCCACGGATGCGCAAAACCGCGGCCAAACACGGCGTGCATTACACCCACACGGCCCGCCAGTTCCGCCGAGATGATTTCCGCAACTTCGACCTGATTTTGGTCATGGATTACGACAACTACGCGGGCCTGCTGGCCATGATGCCCGAACCCGAAGAAAAAGCCAAAATCCATTACCTGCGGGAATTTGACCCCCAGGGCGGCCCCGAAGCCGAAGTACCCGACCCGTATTACGGCGGCATGGACGGGTTTGAGCAGGTTTATCAGATTGTGGAACGCTCGGTACGCGGCTTGTTGGACGCGCTGGAAAGCGGCAAACTGGCCGCGAAAACCGAATAACCCAAGGGGGCATGATGACCAAAGTACCTGAGGAAGTCCAACGCTGGCTTGAAGCGCATGGCTATGGCGCGGTCACCCGTGTTCAGCCTGTGGGCGGCGGGTGCATCAACAACGGCG
>JAADCW010000069.1 GCA_013154225.1 Chloroflexota bacterium | reverse complement strand
GTGGGCGTGAATCACATCGGGATGGAAAGCCCGCACCTCTTTCCAGAGGTACCACACAGCCCGAGGATCCCACCGAGATAAACCTAAAACTTTGACGGGAATATGGGCTTCTTCCAGCGCGTTGGCCAGCCATTGGCCTTGCCCCAAAATGATGACCAAAAACTGAAAGCCCCTATCTTGGAGGGGAGGCAGTAGGCTGAGCAATAATTTTTGTGCCCCACCTATGCGGCCGTTGTCTATGACCATTAGGATTTTCATTCTTGCCCTCGTTGTCGCCACACAGCCAGCACCAACAAAGCCCAAAGGCGTTTGCCGTGGTCTTCGCGTCCTGTGGTGTGTTCTTCCAACAATTGGCGGAGTGCGTCTTCGCGGAACCAGTCATGCAAAGGGCTGTTGGTGCCCAAAAGCAGTTCACGCGCCCAATCTGTCAGGGGCTCCCGCAGCCAGGCGTTGAGCGGAACCCCAAAACCCTGTTTGCCGCGCGCCAAAATCTTTGGGGGCAGGCGATCAGCAAAGGCTAACCTCAACGCCACTTTGCCCGTGCGGCCGCGTACTTTCATGGACAGTGGCAGGCGAGCCGCCCAGGCCATGAGTTCGTGGTCTAAAAAAGGTGAGCGTCCTTCCAATGACGCGGCCATTGTCATGCGGTCGGCCTTGACCAGCAGGTCGCCGGGCAGGTAGGTATGAATATCGGTGTAGAGGGTGCGATCCAATAGGGTGTCGGCCTGAGCAGCGGTGAAATAACGAACCAGCCAGGTTTCTGCCTGCCGCGGCGTGAGGGTGGCGCGATGTTCGGGGCGCCAAAGGGCTTCGCGTTGCTGGGGGCCGAAATAAGACCCCCAGCGCAGCAGGCTGGCGCGGGTATCCACTTGAGGAAGTTGTGCGAGGCGCTTTAACCCGTTGACAAGGCTGTGCCCCACGGGCTGGGCGTTGCGATCAGGAAGTTGCCGCACGAGGAACGGCACAATCCCTTGGGTGAACCAGCGGGGCAGGCGAAGATAGCGGTTTGCCCACGGGTCGAGCCAATAACGGGGATAGCCTGCAAAGGCTTCATCGCCGCCGTCACCGTTGAGCGCTACGGTTACGTGATCTCGGGTGAGACGGGAGAGATGATATAAAGGAAGCAGTGAGGGGTCGGCCAGAGGTTCGCCCAGGTGGTCAACGATGGTTTCCAGGGTGGAGGGGATGTTGCCGTATTTGAGGATGAATTCATGATGATCAGTGCCAAATCGTTCAGCCACTTCGCGAGCATAAGCGAGTTCCGAAAAGGCTGTTTCCTCAAAGCCCACTGAGAAGGTTTGCACGGGTTGATCGCTGAGTTGGGCCATCACAGCCACAACCACGCTGGAGTCAATGCCGCCGCTGAGATGCGCGCCTAAAGGCACATCGCTCACCATGCGCAGGCGCACGGCTTCTTCCACTTGTGCCCGCAGTTGGTCTAATAATTCTTCTTGAGGGGCTTCCCATTTGGGCGTGTAGGCCAGATCCCAGTAGCGCTGTGTTTCCAGATGGCCTTTTTCCCAGATGAGAAGGTGCGCGGCAGGAAGTTTGTAGATGCCCTGGTAAGGTGTGAGGGGTTCAGGAATGTATTGCAGGGCCAGATACAAATCCAGGGCTTCCAGGGAAATTTCAGGGGCATGGGGCAAGGCGGTGAGCAAGGCAGGAAGTTCGGAGGCAAAGTAGAGCACGCCCCCTTGAACCGTATAATACAGCGGTTTTTGCCCCAGGCGGTCGCGGGCGATGAAAAGACGCTGATGGGCAACATCCCAAAGGGCGAAGGCGAACATCCCCCGTAGGTGATGAATGCAGTCAATGCCGTATTCTTCGTACAGATGGACGAGGGTTTCGGTATCGGTACGGGTACGGAAGCGGTGCCCGCGGCGGGTGAGGTCTTCTCGCAGTTGGGGGAAATTGTAGATTTCGCCGTTGAAAACGACCCATAGGGTTTCGTCTTCGTTGGCGATGGGCTGGTCGCCAGTTTGCAGGTCAATGATGGCCAGACGGCGCATGGCCAAGCCAACGCCTGGGGCGAAATAATAGCCTTCCCCATCGGGGCCTCGATGCACCAGGCGGGCGTTCATTTGGCGCACCTGATGTTGGGCCTTTGGGGAAGGCATCGTGTTACTTGATAAAGCCAGCCCGCAGATGCCGCACATCTTACAATGCCTCGCGGAGAAGTTGCAAATAGCGTTGGGCTGTGGCGTCCCACGTGTAGTGCTGGAGCACGCGTTGGCGAGCGGCAGTTCCCATGCGTTCGCGGGTGGCTGGGTCTGTGAGCAGGCGTTCCAGCGCGTCCTTGAGCGCGGCTTCGTCTTCTTTGGGTACCAGAATGCCCACGTCGGGCGTGACCAACTCTTCGTTGCCGGCAATGCGGGTGGCAACGATGGGGAGCCCCGAAGCCATGGCTTCCAGCACCGCGTTGGGCATACCTTCATCCCGCGAGGGGAAGACGAACACATTGGCCTGATGATAGTATTCGGGGATGCGTTTGGGAGGCTGCCACCCTGCAAAGGTGATACGGTGTTGGATGCCCAACGCTTGGGCAAGGGCTTCTAACTTGGCGTGATAAGGACCGTCGCCTACGATGGTGAGTTGCCAGGGGATATCGGCGGAAAGTTGGGCCAGGGCTTTGAGCAGGACATCCAGCCCTTTTTGATAGACAACGCGGCCCACAAATAGCAAACGCGGCGGATCCCACGCGCGGGTTGGGGGTGGGGCAAAGCGTTGGGGATCCACGCCGTTGGGGATGACGTGGATGGGCACAGAGGGCTCGAATTTCAAGGCGAGTTCGCGCAGCCCTTCGCTGTTGGCCACCACCGCGGCCGCCCGTCGCCACACACGACGGAGCACAGGGCCAATGAGGCGGTGATACGTCGCAAAGTCGTAAGGCCGAAAGCCCGGCACGTCGCCCCCTCGCAGTGCAACCACGTAAGGAATTTTTGCCCATGGATAGAGTATCCAGGCGATAATGCCGCTGGGTGCCCCGAAGAAGGCCAAAATAACGTCGTAGCGTTCGCGATGGATTAAGCGCGCGGCATACCACAGACCGCTGATGATAAACGCACCCTGTTCTCTGGCGGTGGAATAATCCGGGCGCCGTCGCCAGGCTGGGATGCGGATCACCTCTATGCCATCGGTGTTTTCACGATGCGGTAAGTTCCCATAGCGCGCGGTCAGTACCGTGACTTGGTGCCCTTCGGCAACCAGGCTTCGGCTGAGATATTGGCTGGCATTTCCTGCACCGCCGCCAATGGGAGGATACTCAGAGTTTAAGAGAAGGATGCGCATAAAAATTCGTGGTTGTCTGCTGAGATGTGAGCAAAATGGCCGAGTATGTTTGTTTTAGAGCGGTCTGGCAAAAAAGTATACTACACCGCTTTGTTCGCCTGCTTGCCAGCGGAGATGCGGACGTTAAGGTTGATCAGCAGGCGGCACGGGGAGCAGGTCTAAGCAGTTTGCGGGTTCCTTTTTGGGAACTAAAATTTGCAAATTGACCTTTTTGAAGGTCGCAAGGGGTTCGTAATAGCACAGGGTCGGCGCGGCCACCCATTTGACCCACGCGTTGTTTTCGGAGGCAAAATCGTCTTTGTTTTCGGTTTGGTAGTTGGTTTTCAGCGGCTCGGTGACAATGAGCGCGAAGCGGTGGGTGGCCAAGTCGTGATAATAGCGGGCAAAGTATTGGGCATCGGAGGCCATGGCTTTGTCCATCATGAGTTTCTTTTCGTATTCCGGCACCAGGGGGACAGGCTCTACAAAGCCAAATGTCAGAAGTTGGCGCTGGTCAATGAACAGCACTTCGCCGCCCTGAGTTTTGGCGTCGTGAACCGCCTGTTGGACGGCTGTCAGGGCTGGTTTCCAATCTTTGGCAGAGGGAATGTTGCGAGGTTGGGCGTCTGAAAACATAAAGTACATGGGCGCGAGCACCAGGAGAAGGAGCACGATCTGCTCTCCGCGCGTCCAACGCTGCGCTTTCAGCCATGCTGCGCCGCCCTGCCGCCATAACACCGCGGTACCAAAGAGCACGGCAATGAGGAACATGTCCAAATTGTGCAGGTTGCTGCCGCCGCCGATTTTCAGGCTGATGATGAGCCCCATGCCCAAAA
>JAADCW010000146.1 GCA_013154225.1 Chloroflexota bacterium | reverse complement strand
CCCCGACCGTTGAGCACCAAATGCGCTTTTTCCGAGAGCAACAACCCCAACGCCCGCCGGACTGTGCACACGTCCAACGGCTCGTAATTGGCATTCAGCACCAAAACGGGAGCATTGAGGCTGGAAAACATTTTCACTACCGACCTTGTTGCCATTATAGCACAATGGCGGTAGAATTAGCACAGACATCATCTTCCTACCTTTTTCCAGGAGGCACCCTATGTTTGACATCACGGCCTTTTGGTGGTTCTTGCTCGCGCTGGGCGTTGTCTTCTTCTCGTGGGCACTCGCGCATATCTATGACATGGGTCCTGCAATCAAAGAAGCCTTCCATCCCGCGCCATCCCCCACAATTCCGCACCACACCCCCAAAGCCGCACCCAAGGCGCAGGCTGCTTCGCCGAGCACTTCTGCTTCGGGCGAAGACGATCTGAAAAAGATCGAAGGCATTGGCCCCAAAATCGAAGCCACCCTCAAAGACGCGGGCATCAACACCTTTGCCGACTTAGCCGCGCAAACGCCGGAAGATTTGCAGAAAATCCTCGACGACGCAGGCTACACCCGCATCAACAACCCCGAAACGTGGCACGAGCAGGCCGCGCTGGCTGCGGAAGGGAAATGGGACGAACTCAAAGACTTCCAAAATTCCCTCCGCCAGGGGCGCCGCAAACCCGCGTAATGCTTCCCTTTGCTATCCAAACAAAAATCCGAGGCACAATGCCTCGGATTTTTATATTCCTCCGGTTGTCGCGGCTCCCGCGCTTTTGCCAGGCTCACACCTGCACAAAATACTTCTCCTCCACATCCTGCCAGGTTTCGCCTTCCCGCAAATTCAGGAACGCGGCCAGCGCGGGGGTCACAGCCGAAATTTCCTCGGCCATG
The DNA here is from genome assembly GCA_013154225.1 of Chloroflexota bacterium. Classification (GTDB taxonomy): domain Bacteria; phylum Chloroflexota; class Anaerolineae; order Anaerolineales; family DRMV01; genus DRMV01. The sequence continues at coordinate 16,994 of JAADCW010000146.1, read as the reverse complement.
CGCCACGCCACGCGGCGGATGGAAAAATGCGCGTTGGCCGCGGTGCGCAAGCGCAAAAAATGAAACGCCTCTCGCAAATTGAACGCGGCCAAAACCCGCCGGTTGAATGCGTTGGGCACCACATAAGAGGCCACTGCAGGGTTCCACGCGGCCAAATCTTCGTACATGGCCGCGGCCTCATCCATCGCGGTGCGATAATCTGCTTCGAGCCCGATCTCAGCCACCAGGCGCGGCACCGCATAACCTAACCGGGTGGTCAGGGCCTGGGGCGTTTGGGTCATCATCCGATGGCGCTTGAACTCATAATACGCGCCCTGATCCATCACCAAATCAAAGGTGTAAGTGGCATACTCCAGCGCCCTGGGGGGCATATCGTGCTCGCCCAAGGGCGCCAACGCCTCCCTGGCCAGCGCCTTGCGCTCCTGGGTCGAAAGCCCCCGCACGTAGTTGAAATAATCCACGTAAGGCCGCTCGCCCTGCTCGTAGAGCAACGCCGCGAGCACCCGCACTTCCCCTTTAGGCTCCCAAGAGACCAGATGGCACCAGTCTTCGGTGTATGTGCCGCCGCCACGGAAATCCGCAGCCCGCCGCGCCATGGCTTCAGCCGATTTTTGCCAGCCTTCCACCGCGGCCACGTAGCGCACCAGGGTGGGCGTTTCGGCTTCGGCCACCTTTTGGATAGCCAAGCCAATCTCCCGCACTTCGGCCAGGGGGTGCGAAAGCATCTTTCGCAGCGCGTGGGCCAGGGCCCGCGCGTTGATGGTCATCCCCACCGTGGCCTGGGAAGCCGCGGGAAGCAGGAAGCGGCAGACATCCGCATATTTGGAACGGTGGCGGGCATCCCAACGGGCTTCGGGTTCCCCCTCCGCGCGCGGATAGCGCCGAGCAATTTCTGCGCGGGCTGTGGCCATGCAGCGGTGATACGCGGCAAACAGATGGCGAATGGTCTCCTGATAGCGCGCCTTGAGGTCAGGCCGGGCATCCAACTCAGCAGGGGTGACAAAATCGTCAGGGCCAAAGGGCTGATAACGGCTCGACTTTTCCGTGTAAGACGCCAAACGGTTGGATTCCAGCACTTCAATGGCCAAGCGCGAGACGCCTTCCACCGCGATGTGGAGCACCGCGTGCTCGGCTACTGAAGCATGGCCGTAGCCAATGACCCATTTTTCATGGAAGCGGGCACTTTCCGGCTCGCTAAGTTCTTCTGCGGTTTCATCCAACGGGCGAGGCGAGCGCGAGGCTTTGGCAAACGCCACCGCGATCACTTCTGGGCGGTAGCGTTGGGGCGAAAGCAGATAAATCCGAGGCATGTTACACCCTCAGTGCCAGGTGGGCGCGGGCTGCCGCGATGTCACGGCGAATCTGGTCCACCAACGCCTGAGGCGATGGGAAGCGACGCTCCGCGCGCAGACGGACGACAAATTCCAGCACCAGTTCCTTGCCGTAGAGGTCGCCGGAAAAATCCAAAAGATGGGCTTCCACGCGAGGGGGCACTGGCGCGTCCTCAAAGGTGGGGCGCACGCCAATGTTGACCACCGCGGGATAGGTTTGGCCTTCCACTTGAGCATAGCACGCGTAGACCCCTGCCGCGGGGAGCATACGCTTGGGCCAAATATCCAAATTGGCCGTGGGAAAACCCAACGACCGCCCGCGGCCATCGCCCTGCACCACTTTCCCACGCACCGCGTACCGCCGCCCCAAAAAGCGCTCGGCTCGCGTGACGTCGCCTTCGGCCAGCGCCTGGCGAATGCGGGTGGAAGAAACGATTTCCCCGTCCAGCCGATAGGCTTCTACCACGTGGAGCGTGTATCTAAACCGCTCTCCCAGGCGCCGCAACGTGGGAATATCGCCTTCCCGATTGCGCCCCAGTGCGAAATCATACCCCACCCACAGCCGCCGCAAACCCAGGTGGGTGTGCAGGTCGGCCATGAATTCTTCTGCAGAGCGCTGGGCAATTTCGCGATCAAAGGGGTGCGTGATCAAAACATCCACGCCCAAGGCCGCGATCAAATCGGCCTTTTCTTCGGGCGAGGTCAGATACAGGGGCGCCTTCAGCCCGCCCAAAACCTCCGCGGGGTGTGGATAAAAGGTAACCACCACGGCCTGGGCGTTGTGCTGACGCGCTTCTGCCACAAAGTCGCGCAGAAGCGCCTGATGCCCCAGGTGGACGCCATCAAACACACCAATGGTCACCCACGTATCCCGCAGGTGCAGGGGAGCCAACGCGGTATAGTGCTGCATCATCAGGAAGCGAAAAAGACCTTCTTCGGCTGAAGTTCGCCTTCTTCGGCCAAATAGGTCATCACGGCAACCAAGTCACCTTGCTCGGTCACGGCGCGCACCATTTGCCCATCTTCGAAGGTTTGGCCTTCAGGCGGCTTGATGCGGTGCCCGTGGCGGACCTTTTCCACCTCTTCCGGTTCCAATTCAATCAACGGCCATTCAGCCAAGGCGTCGGCCGCGGGGATGAGATAGCGATACCACTCGCCCTTGCGGAAGGCTTCTTCCAGGCGGCGCAGAGGCACCGCGTCTCGCAGGGTGAAGCGCCCGCTTTGGGTGCGGCGCAAGCCGACCAGGTGCGCACCACAGCCCAAGGCTTTGCCGATGTCGTGGGCCAGGGAACGGACGTAAGTGCCCGAAGAGCAGTGCACGTCCACCACCACTTCAGGCGGCGCCCATTCCAGCAATTCCAGGCTATAAACCTTGATTTTGCGCGGCTGAAGTTCCACCGGCTTGCCTTTGCGAGCCAAATCGTAAGCCCGCTTGCCCTTGACGCGCACTGCGGAATAAGGGGGCGGCACCTGTTCGATTTCGCCCACGAACTGCTGCAAAATTTGTTCAAATTCTTCTTCGGTAATATCTTCCCACGGCGCTTCCGCGGTTGTGCGGCCTTCCGCGTCGTAGGTGTCGGTCGAAGCCCCCAAACGAATGGTGGCCATATAACGCTTGTCTGAAGCAGAAACCCACTCGCTCAAACGCACGGCGGGCCCAATGAGCACCACCAGCACGCCCGAGGCGCGCGGGTCGAGGGTTCCTGTGTGCCCTGCACGGCGGATTCCCGTGCCGCGGCGAATCACTTGTACGACCTGGTGAGAGGTCATCCCTACGGGTTTATCCACCACCAGGACACCGGAAACTACATCACGAATGACGCTTTCAGTATCCATAACTTTCACTCCCTCTCTTCACAAAGTTTCGGTCAAAAGTTCTCGGGTGGCTGTTAAAACGGCAGATTGCACCTCGTCTAACGAACCGGGGACCGTTGCCCCAGCCGCGGGGGCGTGACCGCCGCCTCCAAAACGCACGGCAATCTGCGAAACGTCCCAACCCGGGCGGGCCCGCCAACTCACTTTGACGGTGCCATCAGGCTGTTCCACAAAAATGACGCCGATGGCCGCCCCGCGCACGGTGACCAGATAACCCACTAAGTCTGCGTCGTCATTTCCATTGTAACCGCTAATTTTGCGATCTTCCAGCGTGAGCGATGTCCAAACCAGGCCATCTTCCCGCCGAATGCGGCTCAGCCCTTGCCCCCAATAGCGCAAAGCCTCGAAACTGCGTTCAACCAGGGCTTTGAAATAAAGTTCACTCAGGGGGGCGCCTTTATCTACCAAATCTGCGGCCAGCCGCAAAGCGTGGGATGTCATGTTTGAAGTCCGAAAGCCGATGGTATCGGTCAGCATCCCGGTGAGCAGGGCTGAGGCTGATTCGGGCGTGATTTCAAACCCCCATTGTGGTATAAGTTCCGCCAACATGGCCGCGGTGGCCACTGCGTCGGGCACAACGATATTGACCGCGGCAAAATGCGTGTTGGTTTTGTGATGGTCAATGTTGATATCTATTGGCCAATCAGGAAGCCACGCGCTGCCGCCGCGGGTGATGTCACCGCAATCCACCATGACCTTGCAGTCTGCGTGCGGGTCACCCTGGCGCACCACGCGGTCTGCGCCGGCCAGGTGCTGAAACGAAGACGGCACGCCATCGGCCAGGGCTACGGTCACGGTTTTACCCGCGGCTTCCAGCGCCAGCGCCAGGCCCAGGGCCGAACCCACCGCGTCGCCATCAGGGCGCTGATGGGAAACAATGCTCACGGTTTTGGCTGCTCGCAGGCGTTCGCCCGCAGCGGCCACGGCTAAATCGTCCATTCCGTTTTGCCTCTGTGCACGGTGCGATGTTGGGGAACCGGCTCAGGCCGCGTCTTCATCGCTGGCGCTGCCTTCGCGGGCTTCCCGCTCGGCTTGAATTTGCTTGAGCAAGGCTTCGATGCGCTCGGCGCGCTCTGGGGTCGGGTCCCAGTGAAAGCGCAACCGCGGGAATTGGCGCAGTTCGACCCGCTGGGCAAGTTGGCGGCTGAGGAAGCCGCGAGCGTGTTCCAGCCCTTCCAGGATCTCATCCTTGCGCTCTGCGCCTTCCACAGCGGAAACAAAGACATCGGCATAAGCCAATTCCCGATCCACGCGCACGTCGGTGACCGTAATCCCCCGAAGGCGGGGGTCGGACACTTCATAGAGCAACAAAATGGCCAGTTCTTCTTTCATGCGCTCGTTGATACGGCGCAAACGAAGTTGCGAAACCATGATTCACCTACCAGCCGCTGTCTTCCACTTCGGTGCGGGTGCGCACAAAGCACTCGATGGTATCGCCCACTTTGAAGTCCTGGAAGCCCTTGAGGGCAATGCCGCATTCAAAGCCGGCGCGAATTTCCCGCACGTCCTCTTTTTCGTGCTTGAGCGAGGCCAAGGGGCCTTCAAAGAGCACTTCGCCATCACGGACGACCCGCGCCAACGCGTTGCGCCGAATCACGCCTTCGCGCACCCGGCAGCCTGCCACGCGGCCCACCTTGGGCACTTTGAACACGGCCAACACTTCGGCTTTGCCGATGGTGGTTTCTTCCTCTTCCGCGCCCAACATGCCTTTGAGGGCTTTTTCCAGGTCTTCGGTGAGGCGGTAGATGATGTTGTAGGTGCGAATGGAAACGCCCAGGCTCTCGGCCAGTTTGCGCGCGGGACCGTCAGGCCGCACGTTGAAGCCAATCACCACGGCTTTGGAGGCCGCGGCCAGGTTGACGTCGTTTTCGCTGATGTGCCCCACTGAGGCGTGCAACACGCGCACTTTGATGTCGCTCTTTTCCGCGACCTCTTTGATGGAGTTGACCACAGGCTCCAGCGAGCCGTGGACGTCCACCTTGACCACCAGGCGCAGTTCGTTGGCTTCGCCGGCCTGCACCTGTTCGAAGAGGTCTTCCAGGGAGATTTGTTTGGCTTCCTGTTGGGCTTTGGCTTTTTCGGCTTCCAGGCGCTGCGCCACGATTTCGCGCGCTTTCTTTTCGTTTTCCACCACCTGGAAGAGTTCGCCCGCGGCGGGCACGTCGTTGAAGCCCAACACCACCACGGGCATAGAAGGCGGCGCTTCACGCACGGCTTTGCCGTGTTCGTCGGTCATGGCGCGCACTTTGGCGTATGTGGTGCCAGCCACCACAACCTGCCGCAGTTTCAGGGTGCCGTTTTGCACCAGCAAGGTTGCCACCACGCCCCGGCCTTTTTCCCGCTTGGCCTCAATGACCGTGCCAATGACCTTGCCGTTGGGATTAGCGCGAATATCCATGCTGTCGGCCACCAGCAAGATGGCTTCCAGCAGGTCGTCAATGCCTTCACCCAGTTTGGCCGAAACCGGCACCACCATGGTTTCGCCGCCCCATTCATCGGGAATCAAGCCCACATCGGCCAACTGGCGTTTGACCCGCTCAGGGTTGGCGTTGGGGCGGTCAATTTTATTGAGGGCCACGATGATGGGCACCTGGGCGGCCTTGGCGTGGTCAATGGCCTCACGGGTTTGAGGCATCACGCCGTCGTCTGCGGCCACCACCAGCACCACAATATCCGCGCCCTGGGCACCACGGGCTCGCATGGCCGTGAAGGCCGCGTGGCCGGGGGTGTCCAGGAAGGTGATTTTGCGGCCTTCGTGCTCCACCTGATATGCACCAATGTGCTGGGTGATGCCGCCAGCCTCGCGCTGGGCCACGTTGGTGTGGCGGATGGCATCCAGCAGCGTGGTTTTGCCGTGGTCCACGTGCCCCAGCACAGCCACCACAGGCGGGCGGGGCTGGAGTTGGTCTTCAGGCTCATTGGCGATCAACCGCCGCCAAAGGGGGATTTCAGCCTCGGCTTCGGTTTGCAGTTCCTCTTCCGGCTCTTCCAATACCACGTCGTAGCCCATTTCAGTGGCTACGATTTCCGCGGTTTCAAAATCAATGGTTTGGTTAATGGAAGCCATCACACCATTGGCCATCAACGTCTTGATCAGGTCAATGGGGCTGGCTTTCAACGCCTCGGCGAGTTCGCGTACTGTCATCCTCGCCGGGAGTACAATCGGCTCCCGCCCGTCTTTACCCATGTTCACCTCCTTGCAGCGAGCCCCGTTGGGGCCGCCAAGCAGTTCATCCCGGCTGTGCCGAGATGCGCGCTTCAACCAGCGCGAGTTGATGCTTCCGCGGCGGCTTCGTCGTCATCGTCGTCGGGAAGCACGGCCATGAAAGCCTGTAAGCGTGCAATGTCGTCGGGGGTCAATTCCACCCGAAGGGCGCGGGCCAACGTACCTTTTTTCAGCGCCCGCTCCCAGCACGCGCGACGGTCGTGCAAATAAGCCCCGCGCCCCGGAAGCCTGCCGGTCAGATCCACTCGGACACCTTCAGGGGTGCGCACCAGACGCACTAACTGGCGTTTGGCCAGGGTCTGATGGCACCCCACGCATGTACGCTGAGGGATGTGTTTGCCGCGCCGCTTCTTTGCCATCTCCGCCTCCTTGGGGCGGGGTTAGAATTCCCAATCTTCCCACTCGTCGTCGCGCTTGTGGCGCTTGAGGGGAATCAGGTCTTCCTCATCCTCACCGTAGGCCAATTCCACATATTGGCGAGGCTTTTTCTTCTTTTTCTTCTTTTTCCTCTTGCGAGGCGTTTCAGGCTCGGGCTCGGGTTCTTCTTCGACTTCCACGTCGGCCAATTCTTCGGTGGAAATCTCAACCGAGGAGAAGAGTTCCTCCAGCGAGGGCTCTTTCTCTTCTTCCTCTTCAGCCTGCGGGGCCTCGGCCAAAGCCTCTTCAGCAAGAGCAGGTTCGGTTTCCTCAGCGGCCACAGCCTCAGCCTCGGGGGCTTCCTCGGCCTCAGCCGGAGCGCTTTCCTCAGCCGCGGCCTCTTCAGCTGCTTCCTCAACCGCCTCAGCTGCCTCCGCGGCTTCCTTGGCCTGGGCTTCTTCAGCCTCTTTGTGTTCCTGCTCAAAGAAGGCCAAGGTCTCTTCGATTTGTTCCATTGCCTTGGGGCCAATGCCGTCCAGGGCCAAAATCTCGTCGGGGTTTTGCTTTATCTGAAGCATCAAATCGCCCACCGAGTTGTAGCCTGCGCTGGTGAGCAGCATGGTAACCCGCGGCGAAAGCCCCAACACATCAATGGGCAGGTCAAAAGCCGCATCGGGAATCTGCGCCCGCAATTCGGCCATGCGCCGCGCCTCTTCGGAAAGGGCTTCGGTGCGCTGGGCAATCACGCCGCGCTCCACCCGATCCACAAACTGCCCCAGAAGGCGGTATTCTTCCGGCCCCAGCAGGCGCCCTTCGGCCTTCTTGGCCAAAATGGCTTCGACCTCTTCCACAGTTTCGGCCTCTGCCGCGGCCATTTGGGCATATTCGGGGTCGTTTTGGAGTTTGTAGAGCGCATCGGCTGCGGCTTCCAGCACGCTCTTGATGTCAATGCGCCAGGCCGTCAGTTTAGCAGCCAAACGGGCGTTTTGCCCCTGGCGGCCAATGGCCAAACTGAGTTGGTCTTCGGGCACCACCACTGTGGCCGTGCGGCTGGGCGCGTCCAAATACACACCCAAAACCTGCGCGGGGCTCAAAGCCTTGGCAATGAACACCTCGGGGTCTGGATCCCATTCAATAACGTCGATTTTCTCGCCGTGGAGTTCGCGCATAATGGCCTGGATGCGCACGCCCCGGATGCCCACGCACGCGCCCACGGGGTCAATGTTGGGGGCAATGGCTGAAACCGCGACCTTGGAACGCCGCCCGGCTTCCCGGGCAATGGCGCGGATTTCCACTTCCCCGCGGTAAATTTCCGGCACCTCTTCTTCCAACAAGCGGCGCAGGAAGTTTTTGTGAGCGCGCGAAAGGATGATTTGCGGGCCTTTGTTGGTGGGTTTGACTTCCAGCAACAGCACCCGCACGCGGTCGTGCACCCGGAAGCGCTCGCCCGGGATCTGCTCTCGGCGGGGCAAAATGGCCTCGGCATTCTTCTCCAGGCCAATGGTCACGCCGCTGGCGCGCACAGCCTGCACGATGCCGTTGACGATTTCGCCTTCCAGTTTGCTGAAATACTGGTATTGCAGTTCGCGTTCGACCTCACGCAGGCGCTGTTGAAGCACCTGCCGCGCGGTCTGCGCTGCGACCCGCCCCAATTCCTTGGGGGTCACGTCAACCATCACCACATCGCCAAGTTCCACCTCGGGGTCAATGCGCTCCGCGTCTTCCAAAGCAATTTCGGTGGCCGGGTTGTGCACTTCCAGCACAACCTCTTTCTCGGCTTTGACCGTGAAAGTGCCATCTTTGAGGTCTAATTCGACTTCCACGTGCTGCGAGCCTGGCGCGCCCACCTCTTTGCGGTAGGCCGCGGCCAGGGCTTTTTGGAGCACGTCAACCACTGCTTCAGGGGGAAGATGGCGCTCTTCCAACAATTCGTTGAATGCCAGCAAGAGTTCGCTTTTTGCCATGACTTCGATTTTCTCCAAAAACGGCATCGCTCGCGCCGCACAGGGGTGGCGACACGGCAGGGGAAAATGCGGGGGCGGTTAATACACAGAAAAGTGGGGGTCACCCACTTTTCGCCAGGAACCAGGCACACCCCCCACAGCCTAATTGTAGCACGGAGAAAGAGCAGAGGCAAGGTTTCGGCAAGCGTGCTTTACTTATAAAATGTACACTACGCTTTGCCTCGCACAAAGCGCAGGCAGAGGGGCATCTGACGCCCCTTTTTATCTAGGCGCAAAAAACGCATCTGGACAAACCGCGCAGGCTTCGTTATAATCGAAACAGCATACGCCCAAAGCCCAGCACGGGGCAAGTAGCCGCCCTGCCCGTTCAGAGAGCCGCCGGATGCTGCGAGGCGGTCGGGAAAGGTGGCAAAATCCACCCCGTCGGGTGCGGCAGAGCCGCACCAGGGCGTCCCCGCAGGGGCGAGGCTGACGGCTTCAAGCACAGCCACGCCGTAAGGGGCACCGGGATGCGCCCGTTATCGCGCCCAGAGGCAGCCGTTTTGGCTGCGAAAGCAGGTGGCACCACGAGCGCCCCCCTCGTCCTGCACGCGGGGGGCGTTTTGTCATTCCCCAAGGAGGTTCGACCATGTTGGATATCCGCCTGTTCCGCGAAAACCCCGACCTCGTACGCGAAGCCCTGCGCAAGCGCCAAATGCGCCCTCAAATCGTAGATAAGGTGTTGGAATTGGACGCCCAACGCCGTGAAATCATCCAAAAAAGCGAAGCCCTCAAAGCCGAGCGCAATCGGGTTTCCAAAGAAATTGGGCGCACCAAAGACCCGGCCGAGCGCGAAGCCAAAATCGAAGCCATGCGCAAAGTGCGCGAGCAAATTGCCGCGCTGGATGAAACCCTGCGCTCGGTGGACGAAGCACTGCGCGACCTGCTGGCCACCATCCCCAACATCCCTGACGAACGGGTGCCCGAAGGGCGGGATGAAAGCGAAAACGTCATCCTACGCCAGGTGGGCGAAATTCCCCAATATGATTTCGAGCCTCTGCCCCACTGGGAAATTGGCCCCCGTTTGGGCATCATGGATTTTGAGCGCGGGGTCAAACTCAGCGGAAGCCGCTTTTACATCCTGCGCGGGGCAGGCGCCCGGCTGGAGCGCGCGCTCATCGCCTGGATGCTCGACCTGCATCGCCAACAGGGCTACACCGAAATCTACCCGCCCTTCATGGTCAAAGAACAGGTGGTTTTTGCTTCGGGGCAACTGCCCAAATTCCGCGACAACCTCTATCACGATGCCGAAGAGGACTTCTGGTGGGTGCCCACCGCGGAAGTGCCCCTCACTGGCATGCACATGGACGAAATCTTCGATGAAGCCGAGCTGCCGCGGCACTACACGGCCTACACGCCTTGCTTCCGCCGCGAAAAAATGAGCGCAGGCCGCGATGTGCGCGGCATCAAGCGCGGGCATCAATTTGACAAAGTGGAAATGTACATTTACACTTTGCCTGAGGAATCCGACCGCGCGCTGGAAAAAATGCTGGCCGATGCGGAACAGACCTTGGCCGAACTGGGGCTGACCTATCGGGTGGTGCAACTCTGCACCGGCGATTTGGGCTTTGCCGCCCGCATCACCTACGACCTGGAAGTGTGGGCCCCTGGCAGCGGCGAATGGCTGGAAGTTTCCTCGGTCTCCAACGTGGGCGACTTCCAGGCCCGACGGGCCAACATCCGCTACCGCCCTGCAGGCGGCGGCAAGCCGCGCTTCCTCCATACCCTCAACGGCTCTGGGCTGGGGCTTCCCCGCACCATGATTGCAGTGCTGGAAAACTACCAGCAGGCCGACGGCAGCGTGGTCGTGCCCGAAGTCCTGCGCCCTTACATGGGCGGGCTGGAAGTGATCACCCCGGAAGAGGTTGCATAACACGCCATGCTTCCTGAATTGCAACTTGGTCAACGCGTACGCTTGCGCAAACCCCACGCCTGCGGCGGGTACGAATGGGTGGTGGTGCGGTTGGGCGCGGATATTGGGCTGGAATGCCTGACCTGCGGCCGCCGCATCCTGCTGCCGCGGCGCAAACTTGCCCGGCGCCTCAAAGCCATCCTCCCCGACGCCACCGACCAAGCGCAGTCCTCCCCGCAGAGCTAACAAAACCAGAGGCTTGAAGCGCCCAAGGCGCGTGCGCCCACCCTCTGGCACCAGGCTCAGGGCCTGTCCCTGATTTCAAGAGAGGTTCATCATGCGGAAGGTGCATCCCATCATCAAAGGCATTCGAGGGCTCGCCTTGCTCTTGCTCGGCGCGCTGTGGCTGGCCGCGTGCAACCTTCCAGAAGCCACCCCCACGCCCATCACCTTCCCCACCCCTCAACTGCCCACCCTGTTCCCCAGCCAGGCCGCCACACCCACGCCCATTGCCCTGCCTACCCTCCAGGCTACCCCTCAACCGCGCACCCCGTGGCCGACCAACACCCCCAGGCCTCTCCCCCCTACCCCCACGCCCATCACCCGGCCCTGCAACATGGCCGCACCGGGCGACCCCATTGACATTACCATCCCCGACGGCACGGTGCTCAAACCTGGGGAAACCTTCACCAAAGTGTGGCGGCTAATCAACGCGGGCACGTGCACGTGGACGGATCAGTACGCGCTGGTATGGTTTTCGGGGCCGCAGTTAGGCGCACCGCAAGCCGTGGCACTGTCGGGCGATGTGCCGCCAGGCCATGCGGTGGACATCGCGGTTGACATGGTCGCGCCGCTGGAGCCGGGCACGTATCAAAGTTACTGGAAACTTCGCGACCCCTCGGGCGTGCTCTTTGGCATCGGCCCTGGTGCGGGCGCGCCTTTCTGGGTCAAAATTGTGGTTGCGCCCGAAAACACAGCCACCCCTACCGCGACGCCCACCAACGCACCCACACCTACCCCCACCCCGCAAGCGCAATACACCGCAACCGTCACCCTGGCGCTCAACGATACGTTGGACGTGGACGGCAGTGACGACGCCGTGGCGGACGTGCTGTACGTCGCGACCGACAACGCACACGTTTTGCGGCCTCAAAACAACGCCACCTGGGGCATTTACGGCAACAGCCAACCTTCCCTCACCGACTGCGAGGAAAGCCCCCGCAGCACTGCCGACATCCCCGTGGATAGTTTGGCGCTCAACACCTACCTCTGCTACCAAAGCAGCGACGGCCTCTATGGCTATGCGCAATTCACAGCCTTGGATAGCGACACCTGGCAAATCACCCTGGACATTCTGACCTGGACTTCGCCGTAATCTGCCGCTTCCTTCCTCTCTCTGGAGCGTGACATGCGGCCTCAACATATTGTGCTCCTGCTGATTGACGGGCTTCGGCCTGCCGCACTGCGCGCCGCGCTGGATCAGGGCACTCTGCCCCACTTCCAAAATCTGCTGGGGGAACACCACGAGCACGGCTGGCTAACGTCGGTGCTTGCCCCTGCGCCGAGCATCACCTTTGCCTCGCAGGCCAGCCTGATCACCGGCGCGCATCCCAACCGCCACGACATCCCTGGCAATCAATTTTTCGACCGCTTTGGCGTGCACAGCAACGGCAAAGCCCGCCATTATGCCTTTGACGTCGGCGATACCCTGGAAATTGACGACGCGCTTGCCGTATTTACCAAGGGATTGGCAAGCCGCTGTTTGGGTGCGCGCACCCTTTACGAACGCGCGGCTTCCCGCGGCCAGCACGCGGTGGTGGTCGGCCACATGTATGCCAACGGCGCTGACCGCTGGCTGCCACCCAAGGTGGATATGCTGGCCCGCCTCACCAAAATGCCTGGCCCCCTCAAAGTATCGCCCGCGGAATTCGACCAGCATATTTTGGATATGGCCATCGCGGAAATCCACACCCACGGCCTGCCCGACATCCTCACCGTGTATTTCATGGGATTGGATGCCTACAGCCACACCCACGGGCCGCAGGCGCAAGGGGAATACATCCAGCAAACCCTTGACAGCCTGCTGGGCGAACTCCAAGAGGCAGTGGAAGCCGCGGCGCCGAAAGGCCAACCGCCCCTGTGGGTTTTGGCCTCCGACCACGGGCAACGGGCAGTGCCCGAAGACGAACACCATGCCATTGGCCTCAAAGACCTTGGGGGGATTTTCCAAGCCGCGGGTCTGGACTTGCTCGATCATCCCGAAGAAGGCCGCCACAGCGAAGCCGTGGCCGCGCTCAACGGCGGCATGGCAATGGTGTATCTCCGCAAGCCTGGGCGCCCCTGGCGTGAGCCGCCCGATTTCAGGCAAAGCGTGCTTCCCCTGGCCCAACGCTTTTGGGAATCGCACCGCGGGGGCGCGCTGGAAGGCGCCTTGGAAGGCGTACTGGTGCGCGACGTTGCCCGTGAGGGCTGGCACGCGCCTTACGTCGCCCTTACCCCCGATGGGGAATTTCTCTCCCTGGAAGCGTGGTTCCAGGCCTTCCCCCGTGACCGCGTCGCCGACCCTGTGCACCGCATCCACAACATGACCTCGCCCCTCAGCGGCGACATCATTCTGTTGGCCAACACCGAAGAGGGCTACTACTTTGGCCACACCCTGCGCGGGGTGCACGGCAGTTTGCATCCTTCGGCCTCTGAAGCCTGCCTCGCCCTGGCTTGGCCCAAGGCCGACCGCGGCGCATGGGTCCAAGCCCGCGACCGCTTCGAGGAAGCCATCACCCTGCGCTGCCGCACAGAAGACAACCGCGAACCTCAAACCGCGGATTTGCTCACCGGGTTGGAAGCCATCTTGTTGGGGTAGGCATTGCCACCGCGGCGGATGGCTTCGCGAAGGCAGCCCGACTTCCGCAGGGCCTGCGCAGCGCAAAGCGGGTTCCCCTCGGCGAACCTAACTGCCCGGCGTCAACAAATTTAAACGCAAAACGGCATCCTCAACGGATGCCGTCGTTTGCCTTATCAAAGGTGTGGGCTATAGCCCTTCCTCGTCGGCCAGCGGCTGGAGCGCATCGTCCAGGGTGCCGCCTTCCTTCCGCACCCCTGGCGCTGGCGTGCCGCAGTAGGGGCAAATGTTCCACGAGAGTTCCATCAGTTTGCCGCATTGATGGCAAACTTTCTTGAGTTTGGTATGGCAGTGGGGGCAGACCAACCAGTTGTCTTTCACTCGGCGGCCACAGCCAGGGCAACGGGCAGCCTCTTCCACAGCTTGGAGCAAAGCCTCCTCTTCCAGCGTGCGCTGATATTCTTCATCCAGCGTGCGTGCCGGGCGCAGAATCAGATAAATCAGCAACCCCGGCAGGGAAAGCACCGCCACCATCAACGCGGCCAAAATAGGCGCCAAGGGGTCACGACCGCGCGAGCGCATATCGCGATAGGTCCAAAACACCAGGCTGACCCACAACGCGGCCAGGAAAGCGCCTCCCCACACCGCGGCCACCAGCAAAAGATTTCGTGTCAGATTTGGATTGAAACCCATCTTTCGCTCCTCAACAGCGATGGAAAGATTATAGCATACCCCGCGCGTTTCATCCCCTTTTTAAGGGCTTGCAGCATTTCTATAGAAACGCCCATTTGTGCCCGTTCCATCGGGTTTTATGATAAAGTAAAAGAAAAACCTGGCTACCTGATACAAAAGTTGCGCAACGCCTGGAAATCCTGTACAACAGATGTTACGCAGGTTACAGGCCTTCCAGATCAACAATAGCGGGCGACTTTCTCCCCTCTCCCTCAAGGCGAGGAGGGGCACCTGCGTGCCTCAAAACCAAACAGCCTTGCAATAACACTAATTTGTGTCAGGTAATCAGAGAAAAACCAGCAAGCGAGGGGTGCAATGTACACGATTCGCGAATGGCACAAAGCCGAGCGCCCACGGGAGCGGCTGGAGCAGTTAGGGCCGCAAAGCCTGAGCACGGCTGAACTGTTAGCCATTTTGCTTCGGGTGGGCCTGCCCGGAGAAAACGCGGTCCAACTGGCACGCCGCTTGCTACGTCAATTTGAGGGCTTGCCCGGCCTTCAACGCGCCACGTTCGACGAACTCAAAGCCCAACGCGGCATTGGCACAGCCAAAGCCGCGCAAATCAAAGCCGCGTTGGAATTGGGGCGCCGCCTCCAACTCGCCCAACGCGGGGAACGCCCCCGCATCTCCAGCCCCGACGACGCCGCGGCCCTGCTGCTCTATGAAATGAGCGCGCTTCCCCAGGAACATTTGCGCGTGCTCTTGTTAGACACCCGCAACCAGGTGCTCAAAATTCACGATGTTGTCGTTGGCTCGGTCAACGCCGCACAGGTGCGTATCGCCGAAATCTTTCGCCAGGCCGTGCTGGTCAACGCCACAGCCATCATCCTGGCCCACAACCACCCCAGCGGCGATCCCACCCCCAGCGCAGACGACATCGCCTTCACCCGCCAGGCCCAGGAAGCAGGCCGCTTGCTCGACATCCAGGTGCTCGACCACCTCGTCATCGGCGACAACCGCTTTGTTTCCCTCAAAGCACGCGGGTTGCTCTAAAATCGCCCCCGGGCGCCTGCCTGCCACAGCCCACATCTCACGCCCACAAAGGAAGGTCTCATGCAGGAACGCCACATCATGCTTCTCCCGCGGGAACACTTTTGGGATTGGGTCAAAGCCGCCCGCCACTACGTTTTGACCTTTGGCACAGCCATCACCCCCGACCCCGCCAACGCGGGCCGCTACATGGCCCCCAACCAAACGGTCACCATTGTGCTCCCGCCCAACGGCTATCCAGCCCAGGGCGACATTCGCGCCTGGTTTGTGCAGCACTACCCCGGCGTGCGGCTCGACGTCATTGAAGCAGATACCCCCGAAGCCCTGGAAAGCATCCTGGCCGCACGCATCGCGGCCTTGGACCGCTACGGCGATAGCACCCGTCCCTTCCGCCTGCTCTGGCCTACCGATTACGCGGTCATCACCCAGCCCTTTGGCGCGCATCCGGAAATCTACGCCCAATGGGGGCTTCCTGGTCACGAAGGTGTGGACATCCGCGCCCCCATGGGCACCAACATCTACGCCGCGGCCGACGGTGTGGTTTACCTGGCCGACAACGACCCCGCGGGCGCGTACGGCAAACAAATTCGCCTACGCCATCGCGATGGCTACAAAACCATCTACGCGCATCTTTATCAACTTCTGGTTGCAGAGGGCGATTTTGTCAAAGCCGGTCAAATCATTGCCAAAGCCGATAACACCGGCAATTCCTACGGCTCCCACCTGCATTTGGCCCTCAAAAAGGAAGGCGCCACCGAGCGCGGGGAAACTGACTATCCCCACGACATCATTGACCCCACGCCCTACCTGGTATGGCCCAACGCGGTGGAAAGCGTGCGCCGTGCCCAATATGGCTGGGAGCCTAACCGCTGTTTGGTTGGCGCGGCTTGCCGCCCCGACGGCCAACTGACCGAAGCCGACTTCGCGGTGGTTTCCCAGGCCCGCCTGGAAGCCGTCCGCATCACCCAAGACACCCCAGATACGGCCATTGCCCGCCTGCGAAACATCAACCCCAACATCTTCCTGCTTGCCCGCCTGACCACAGATTTGCACACCGAGCCTCTCTCGCCCCAGGCCTTTACCGACCGCCTGCGGCCGCAACTGGCACGGCTTTATGCTCAAGGCCTGCGCTATTTTGAGATCCACACCCAACCCAACCTCCATGCCAACGGCTGGATGGTGGGCTGGAACGACGGTGCGGCCTTTGCCTCGTGGTTTTTGGGCGTGCTGGCCATCTGGCGGCCGCAGTTTCCTGAGGCCAAATTCGGCTTTCCGGCCCTCTCGCCAGGGGAAGACGTGCCCAACCAACGCTTTGCCGCCCGTCGTTTTTTGGATCAAGCCGACCAGGCCGCGATCGCGGCCGATTGGCTGGCCGCGGCCTGCTATTGGAACACCTACGTGGAAATGCGCTCCACAGACCACGGGCGCTGGTTTGAAACCCTCCGTCTGCGCTACCCCCACAAACTGCTCTTCATCACCGACTTTGCCAACACCAACCCCCTCACCGAGGACGGCGTGCGCGGCGACCAGTACGTGGACTATTACCACGACCTGCGCGACCGACCGGGCTTTGGGGCCGCGTTTGCCGACTTCCTCAGCCCTGGCACCGCGGCCGCCTATTTGGGTTGGAGCGACGCGCAAGGCCGCCTCACCGCGGTGGTGGAACGGGTCGCAGAGCGGGCGTTCTAAGCTCATTGGGGCCGCACATACCAACCATCCACGGCCCGACAAAAAACGACGAAGCCCAGGCATTGCTCAAAGCAATGACCTGACCCATCATCCACCGATG
>JAADCW010000179.1 GCA_013154225.1 Chloroflexota bacterium | reverse complement strand
TTCACGCTTGCCCGCGCGCCCCAATCTACTCGAACAACAGCCCGGAATGAAAAGCGACTTTCCGCGGTCAGGAGGGTCGTGCGCTTTTTAAAGTGCTTTTTGGCCTTGTTTTACCCTTGACTTTTTACCGCACTTCTCAGCACAGGCGCTTCGGCTATGCTCAGCACAAGTGCTTCGACGGCGTTTTGTTGGTTGTGCAGCCGAGGGTTCTCGAAGCGCAGGTTATAACGCAACAGCCGCAGATTGTGAGGAAACAATCTGCGGCTGTGTTGTTTGTTGTCAAGCCGCGGCCTTGGGGGCCGCGGTGGGTTATTTGGCGTAGTCCACGGCGCGGGTTTCGCGGATGACGGTGACCTTGATTTGCCCAGGGTATTGCAGGCTTTCTTCCACTTTCTTGGCGATTTCCCGGGCCAGCCGTGCGGCTTCCAGGTCGTCAATTTCTTCGGGGCGCACAATGATGCGCACTTCGCGGCCCGCTTGCAAGGCGTAACTTTCGCTCACGCCTTTGAACGCGTTGGCGATTTCTTCCAGCGCGCGCACCCGTTTGAGGTAATCTTCCAGGCTTTCGCGGCGGGCGCCTGGGCGAGCACCGCTGATCGCGTCCGCGGCTTCCACGATGATGGCTTCCACGCTTTCTTGCTCGACCTCGTGATGGTGTGCGGCCACCGCGTTGACCACCAGGGGATGCACGCCGTGGCGTTTGAGGAATTCCGCACCAATGATGGCGTGGGTGCCTTCCAGGTTGTGGTCCATGGCCTTGCCGATGTCGTGCAACAGGCCACCGGCTTTGGCGAGTTCCACATCCGCGCCCAATTCTGCCGCGATGACGGCCGCAAGTTTGGCGGTTTCCACCGCGTGGTCTAACTGGTTTTGGCCGTAGGAAGTGCGGAATTTGAGGCGGCCTAACATTTTGAGTACTTCGGGGTGCAGGCCAGCCACGCCAGCTTCGTAGGCGGCTTCTTCGCCGGCTTCGATGATGATGCGTTCTACCTCTTCGCGCTCTTTTTCGACCACTTTTTCAATGTGGGCCGGGTGGATGCGGCCATCCAGCACCAGTTTGGTGAGCGCGCGGCGGGCGATTTCCCGGCGCACAGGGTCAAAGGAAGAGATGGTGACGGCTTCGGGGGTGTCGTCCACGATGACGTCAACGCCTGCGGCCTGTTCAAATGCGCGGATGTTGCGGCCGTTGCGGCCAATGATGCGGCCTTTCATGTCGTCGGAAGGCAGTGGCACCACTGAGGTGGTGATTTCGGAAACATGTTCCGAGGCCACCCGCTGAATGGCCAGGGCAATGAGTTTGCGGGCCCGTTTTTCGCCTTCTTCTTTGGCTTCGGTTTCTACCTGGCGGATGATGCGGGCCATATCCGCGCGGGCTTCTTGTTCTACCTCGGCCAGCAGTTGTTGGCGGGCTTCTTCGATGGTCATTTGGGCAATTTGCTGGAGCCGTTCGGTTTGTTCTTGGTAGAGGCGTTCGATTTCGTTGGCCCGCTTGTCGAGCGCGCTTTGGCGTTTGTTGAGGGCTTGTTCGCGGCGTTCCAGGTTTTCAGCCCGGCGGTCGAGTTCCTGGCGGCGGCGCTGGAGGCGGTCTTCCTCACGGCGGAGTTCTCGCCGCATGGATTTGAGTTGATCTTCGGCCTCATGGCGGATGGCCAGGGCTTGGTCTTTCGCGTGCAGGATGGTTTCGCGCGCTTCGTCTTTGGCTTGTTGGAGGATCCGTTGGGCTTCTTGTTCTACTTCGGCCAGGCGGCGCTTATCGGCTGCCACTTTGAGGGCATAGCCGATGGCCGCGCCGATGACCAGCGCAACCACAAAAATGATGGTGAGTGTCAGTCCGTGCATGGCGTTTCCTCATTGTCGGGGATATCCTCGGGCGGGGTAGCCGAGGGGGAATCGGGGTGAATTTCTTGCCACACGCGTGCGAGGGTTGCCGTGATGACATCGTAGGGGAAGCCGCGACGGGCCAGGTAAGCCCCCAGCCGCTGGCGAAAAGTAGGCCAGGGCAAGTCGCGGTAGCGGCGAAGCCGCTTTTGGGCTGCCTGGTACGCCAGTTGGGCTTCATCCAGGTCTTCCAGGGCTTGGGCAATGGCGTCTTCAGACAGGCCCTTTTGGCGTAGTTCGGCTCGCAGCGCGCGGCGGCCACGGGGGCGGAAGGTGTTGCGGTTTTCCACCCACGCGGCGGCAAATTGGGCGTCGTTCACCAGCCCCAGGTCACGCAAGCGGGTCAACACGGCTTCAATGTGATGGGGTGCCGTGTTGTGTTTTTGCAGGTAGCGGCGAATTTCGGTTTCGCTGCGGGCTCGGTAGGAAAGGTAGCGCAGAGCCCGTTGGTATGCCTGCTCTTGCGCATCGGCTTCACGCAGGCGGGCGATGTCTTCGGGGGTGAGTTCCTGCCCGACTTGCAACCAGGCCGCGACAATGCGGGCCAGGCCAAAGGCAAATTCGCCGTCCAGGTAGATGTTGACCCGCTGGGGGTGGCGTTTTTGGGCCGTGATGGCCGTAATTTTGGGTGCCATGGTTTGCCTCGTGGGCATACAAAAAGCCGTGGCGCGCTGCCACGGCTGCCGGAATTTAGGCAACACCCACCCGCGGGAAGGTTTGTCCCGCGAGGTGTATGCGTGCATTGTGCCCTGCGCAACCCGCGCGAACAAACCCAACACGGGCGCAGGGGTGTCAGGGGATAGACGAACCGCCCTGAGGCGGAGATTGCCTACCCAGAAAGCACTTCGGTGTTCCGATAACCAGCCGTGGCGGCGCATGGCGTGATGCTAAGTATTGAAAAGGCCATGCGCACAACATGCCGGGCCTGATGCCCACGAGGGGCAGTCCAAAACCTTTTTTAGACTGCCCCTCGCGCGCACCAGGAGGTTCTGTCTGGTTGCGCGAGGAGGGGGTTAGGCTTCTTCCCCCTCTTCTTCGGGGGCGCCTAAGAGCTCCCGACGGATGAGCATTTCCAGTTCGGCCATGAGGTCGGGGTTGTCGCGCAGGAAGGCTTTGGCGTTTTCCCGCCCCTGGCCTAAGCGCAGGTCGCCATAGGAATAGTAGGCGCCGCGCTTGGTGACGATATCCATGCTCACGGCCAGGTCGAGGATGTCGCCCTCTTTGGAGATGCCGGTGCCGTAGAGGATGTCGAATTCGGCTTGGCGGAAGGGCGGGGCGACTTTGTTTTTGACGACTTTGACGCGGGTGCGGTTGCCGATGATTTCGGAACCCACTTTGATGGCCTGGATGCGGCGAATGTCCATCCGCACCGAGGCGTAGAATTTCAGGGCCAGGCCGCCGGGCGTGGTTTCGGGGTTGCCAAACATCACGCCGATTTTTTGGCGGAGTTGGTTGGTGAAGATCACCGCGGTGTTGGTCTGTTTGATGGCGCCCGAAAGTTTGCGCAGGGCCTGGGACATGAGGCGGGCTTGCATGCCCATGGGCGCGTCGCCCATGTCGCCTTCGATTTCTGCTCGGGGCACCAGCGCGGCCACGGAGTCAATGACGATGATGTCCACCGCGCCGGAACGCACCAGGGTTTCGACGATTTCCAGGGCTTGTTCGCCGGTGTCGGGTTGGGAGATGAGCAGGTTTTCCACGTCAACGCCGATGGCTTCGGCGTAGACCGGATCCAACGCGTGTTCCATATCCACAAACGCCGCGATGCCGCCCAGGCGTTGGGCCTCGGCCACTGTGTGAAGGCAGAGGGTGGTTTTGCCCGAAGATTCAGGCCCGTAGATTTCGGTGATGCGGCCTCGAGGGATGCCGCCGATACCCAGGGCGATATCCAGCGAGAGGGACCCTGTGGGGATAGCCTCGACATGGAGGTGATGGGCTTCGCCCAGGCGCATGATCGCGCCTTCGCCGTAGCGTTTTGTAATTTCAGTAACAGCCTGTTGCAAGGCTTGGAGTTTGCCATCGTTGTTGGCCATAAAAAATTTTCTCCCTTACACTACCTTTGGTCTATATTACCTTATAAAGTGTACTTCATTCTCGGCGTGCTGGCAAGGGCGGCTGTTGGGGGGATTTGTGTGAGGAAGGAAAGGGTAAAGAGAATGTTGGGATGAGAATACTGAGAACACAAAATAGCCTCTGATGTTCAGACATGAGTTGGGACAGCAGGTAAGACGATAGCGACAAAAGTTGCCAGGGCTTGCTTGATTGCAGCCGTACGTACTTCTC
>JAADCW010000223.1 GCA_013154225.1 Chloroflexota bacterium | reverse complement strand
TTAAAGGCAAAACCCCTCACCGCGGGGTGTGGGGTTGCCAGAGCGTGCTATTCGGCCTGCTTTTTGGCCTTTTTCTTCGGCTTGGGGCGAGATTTTCCGTGTGAGCCCCGCCAGATTTTGCCCCGGCGGGTGCGGCGATCGCCTTTGCCCATGATGACACCTCCTAAATCGGGGGAGTTATCTGCGCTATTATATCACGCGCTTTTTTCGGGTTTGAGATAGGGCAACGCCAGCATGAGCGCGGCCAGGGTTTTGGCATCTTGAAGTTGGCCAGCATGTGCCAGGTTGAGCACTTCGTCAATGGGAAGGGCAACGGGCTCCAGAATTTCGTCCGCATCGGGCGGGAGCGGTGCAGGGGAAAGGCCAGTGGCCAAATACACGTGCATGTATTCGGTGGAATACCCTGGGGCAAGGTAAAACGTGCCCAGCAGTTGCAGGTTTTCAGCGGCCATGCCGATTTCTTCCCGAATTTCTCGGGCCGCGCACGCTTCGGGGGCTTCGTTGGGTTCCAGCGTGCCCGCGGGGAATTCCAGCAGTGTGGTGCCGGCCGCGTGGCGATATTGCTGCACGAACCAAAGCCGCCCTTGCTCGTCCAGAGGCACCAGGGTCACTGCCCCGTGATGGGTGATGATGTCCAACGCGGTGGTGCGACCGTTGGGCAAGCGCACCCAATCACGGCGGACGTCAAACACCCGCCCTTGGAAGACTTTTTCCGAGCGTTCGACGGTAAACATCGTTGTGCTCCAAAGGTTAAAGGGTGCTGCACTTACGCGCAGCACCCTTGAGTATCGGGAAACAGGACTTTAGGGGATTTGCAAAGTTTGGCCAGGCGTCAGCGTGGCATCCAGGCTCAGGCCGTTGGCCGCGGCGATGTCTTCCGGCCACACATCGCCGAACTTACAAGCAATGGTGTAGAGGGTGTCGCCGTATTGCACGGTATAGGTGGTGGGGTGAGCCCGCAGTGCCCGCTGATAGGGGAACGGTTTAGCCCCTTCGGGGATAATGAGGGTCTTGCCCGGATACACCGTTTGCCCACGCACCAGGCCGTTGGCGCGCAGCAAGTCGTCGGGGTCAATGTTGAAGCGCCGTGCCAGGCAGTAGGGGAATTCACCCTCGTGGAGGGTGTATTTGGCAGGAACTTCGTGGGAAACCTTGGTAGGGGCCGCGGTTACCACTGGCTTAGGCGTTGCCGTGGGCAGGGGGATGGGGGTTGGCGTGGGCATCAACGTGGCCAGAGGGATGGGTGTGGGCTGCTCTTCGGCTTCCCCGCCGCCCGTTTGAGGCGGCATTGCCACCGCGGTTTGCGTTGCGCTAATGTTGGCAACGCCCGTGGGCACCGGCGTGGGGAATCCACCCATGCCGCTTGCCGTAGGTGTCGGAGGCACAGATCCGCTGGCAGAGCGTGTACACGCCCCCAACACAAGTGCGAATACCAGCGCAAAAATCAACCAAAGGGCATATTTCTTCATCACAACCTCTCCTTGCAAAAAGTAAGCAACGGCCTCGTCTCACCTACTGCGACACCGATACCTGTTGGCGATGGGCCAGGCTTGCCATCATGCTAAGATTAGCACACGCGCTTTTGAAAGTCAAGCGGGCTGCTCGACCGAGGCCGTTTACCAGTTGGGGGATGGTGTCGCCATGAGTAACAAATGTTCCAAAACCCAGCCGGTTTTACCCGTTGCCGGGATGAGCACCTGAACCCAGAGATAATCGCCCACTTCCTGTTCGGGCCCAATAACTTCCACCACGTCGCCGTTGGAAGCGCGTGCCACGATTTTGCTGTCGAACCCTGGGGCTTCTCGCACCAGAATGCCGCCATATTGTTCGGGCGCGTGCACCACAGCATACACCGGCGTGGGGCTGGGGGAAGGCGTCAGCGTGGGTGTGGGGCTGGGTGTTGCCGTAGGCGGCGGTGTGGGCGTCGCGGTGGGTGGCACCGGTGTGGGCGTGGGGGGCAGGGTTGCGGTAGCTGTGGGGGGAATGGGGGTTGGCGTGGGGATAGGAGTAGGCAGGGCAACCTGTGTGCCGACCGCTGTACCCAGGCCCAAAGCCAGCACCAAGAGCACCGCGCCGGCCAGAGCAACCACGCCGCCCAACGTGTAGCCGAACAGCGTCAGGGGGCGAAAGCCCAGCACAGCCAGCACCAGCGCACTGATCAGCACCACCCAGGCCAGATGCACGGCATATACCAACAGGCCGTCGGGGAAGAGGTGCGGCGCGCCGCTTCCCAGGCCAAAGCCTGCAGTAGCCAAGGGCAGAAAGACCTCATACGCCAGTGCCGCGCCCGGCAGGGCTAATTTGCGGGGCGAGCGGGTCAGGGCAATGGTGGCCCATGCCGACGCGACAATGAGGATCACGAAGTCCCACACCGAGAAGTGGGCGTGCAAAGGGGCCTGTTGCAATAAAGGCGGTGCCCAAATGCGCCCGGCCGCGCCACCCAAAACGCCCACAATGAAAACCAAAATACTCCCCACCAGCAGGCCGCCCAACACGTGGAGGAAATAGCGGGCTGAACCCGTGACGACCCCTAATCCCAGGCCAATCAACGGGGCCATGCTGGGCGCCACCAGCGCGCCAAAGAAAAGCAGCGCGGCTGAATCCACCCCTAAGCCAAAAGCCCAAATCACCGCGGCCAAGGTCAGAAAGAGGAAGAAATCCACCGACGGCTCAGCACGGCGGGCAGTTTGGTTCCAAAAGGCTTCCCGCTCTTCCGCGCTCATGGGCGCGAGGGAACGCCGCGCCCGCCTGCGTCGTGCCGGTGGCAGGCGTTGCGGATCTTCAGGGGTGGCTTTGCTTCGCGGAATGGTCATCGGCGTAAACTGGCAACCAAACGGGTGGGGTTGAGCAACAAGTCAAGGGCAGTGGTAACATCAGGTACAACGATGTCCGCGGCCAGGAGGGCTTCCACTGCAGTGCCCTCGGGCGAGAGCACACAAATGCCCAAGGCCGCTTCGCGCAGCATGAGCGCATCGTTAGCCCCTTGCCCCAAGGCAATGACCTTTTCGGCGCCCAAGTTGCGCACAAATTCGGCTTTTTGCCCGGCCTCACCGCCGCCTTTTACACGCACAGCCGTGACCCCTAACTGCTGGTCAATGATGGCCTGTTTGCCGTGGGTGTCGGCGGTGAGCAAGTGCAGGGTGAGGTGTTCTTGCACAGCCTTCAGGCGCTCGGCAACCCCAGGAAGCAGTGCGCCATCCACAGCCAGGGTGCCGTTGACGTCGCTCACCAGATGTTCAAATTGAAAGGCGCCTCGTCCGGGCACGTTGAGTATAATCATATCTTCCTCGCTGTTGTCGGTGATGTCTGCAAATTTTGTATTGTTTATAATTATACCCGCTTTCTGCCCGCCCCCTTTGAGAAGGAAGTCCTATGCCTCGCAACTTGATGCGGAAAATACTTTTTGGTTTGGTGTGGCTTGGCGTGGTTCTTGCGGCCTGCCAGCATACGCCCGAAGCCACGCAGGCCCCCGCAACGACCACGATGGTGCCCACGGCCACGGCTTTGCCTTCCCCCACACCCACCGCCACCCCTGCGCCGCCAACCGCAGTGTTGTGGGCTGGGCCTGAGGCCGCCCCTGCTTTGCGGGACCCCGCTTGGGCGTGGGTGCAGTCTCTGGCGCAGGACCAGGGTTTTGTGCCTTTACAGCGCCAGCCTGGCGAGGATTTGCCGCCCAACGTCCAGGTGATCGTGGCCGTGGAAGCCGCGCCGCCGAACACCGACGCCCGCATCTTGGCCATTGCACCGCCCTCTGAGGTGGAAGAGGCTGTGCAAAAATTGGACCCCACCCCGGCAGATTTGGCGCATCGGGCTTTTTTGGCGGGGTATCTCTCGGCTGTGATCACCAAAGATTGGCGCATTGCCATGTTGGCCACAGAAAACGAAGCCCAGGCTGCCCAGGCTTTTGAAGATGGCGGGCGCTATTTTTGCGGGCTGTGTCGGCCTCTCTATCCGCCTTTTGTGGTCTATCCAGCTTATGCGCTGCTTCCGCCTGAAAGCGACGCGGCCGCCTGGCAAGCCGCGGTGCAGCGCCTTCAGGCCGCGGCGGTGCATACTTTTGTCCTGAGCCCCAAAGCCATGCAGGCCAACGTGGCGCAGGATTTGCCCAACAACGTGGTGCTCATCGCCTTGGATAACCCGGAAGATCCTACGCGCTATGCCGCGAGCATTGCCGCCGATGTGCAAGCCGGTTTGGATGCGTTATGGCAAGACCCTGCGCTGGCTTCTACACCGGTGCCCATGCGGCTGGATGTGTATGACTCGGGCGCGATTTCCCCCGGAAGGCAACGTTTGGCTGAAGAAGTGATGCACGATTTGGAAGCCGGCTTTATCGCACCTTGAGGCAGCCCCAATGCCCTGTCATCGAAAATCCCCGGCACAGGCCGGGGATTTTTTGCTAAACCTTGCGAGAAGATGCACCTTTTAGCCTAATTCGGGCTCAATGAGCCCATACGTGCCGTCTCGACGGCGGTAGAGGACGTTGATAGCGTCGGTATCTGCATTGTAGAAGATAAAGAAACTGTGCCCTAACATTTCCATTTGTTCGATGGCTTCTCGTTCATCCATGGGGATGAGCGCGAAGCGTTTGCGGCGTGCAATGACCGGCGCTTCGGCCTCTTCGGGTTCGGCGTCCGCGGCCTCATAAGCGACCTCTTCCCCGCGTTCCCGATAGTGGCGCCCTTTGTAGCGCCGAATGCGGCGCTGCATGTTGTCCACAGCCGCATTGAGCGCGGTGATGATGTCGTCAGCCCGCTCCTCTGCCCGCAGAATAAAGCGTTTGCCGCGGACTGTGATTTGCGCCACATAGCGGTCTTGCGCATTCCGAGCAGAAGGTTCGTGCTTGAGATCGACGCGGGTGGTTTGGATGCCTCGAATGTAGCGCGTAAGTTTGGGCACTTTCTTTTCGACATACTCTCGCAAATGGTCGGTCAATTCCAGGTTCTTCGTAAAGATTTCTATCTCGGCGCTCATAGAACCTCCTTGTTGGCCGGAAAACGGACGGGCATCTTCACTTTTATATTAGCACATCATGGTTAAATATGCCTGAGTGTTTGCCGAATGTGCTAAACTTGCTCCAGTCCCCTGCGCAGGAGGTGGAAGATGAAATTGGCCATTGTGAGCGATACCCACGACAACCTGCATCATCTCAATCTGGCTTTGCCGCACCTGCGGGAAGCCGATGCGGTGTTGCACTGCGGCGATTTTTGTTCGCCTTTTACCCTCAAACGATTGGCCGCAGGGGTGGAAGGCAAGCCGGTGCACGTGGTATGGGGCAACAACGATGGCGATCGGCGGATGTTGGCCGCTGTTGCCGCGCAGGCCGGCAATGTGACTTTGCACGGCGAGTTTGCCGATTTTGAAATTGACGGCTTCCGCATTGCCATGAGCCACTATCCTGAAGTGGCGCGAGCAGTGGCCGCGGCGCAACAGCACGATTTGGTGTGCTACGGCCATGATCATCAGGCTTATGAAGCCCGCCAGGGGCGCACGTTGTTGCTCAACCCTGGCGAACTCACCGGCGTGCTGACTGGCCGGGCAACATGCGCGCTGGTTGACACGGAAACCGGCCAGGTCACATGGATAGAGGTCGCTTCTTCAGGGCAATAATCGCGATCTCACCGCGTTCGGCAGGCACGACGTGTATAATCACAACATGCTTCTGCGCTTTTTAGGTGACCGATGGATCCGGTAGAGGAAATCAAGAACCGCCTTGATATTGTGGATATCGTCTCTGAAACCGTGGACTTGCGCAAAACGGGCAAAAACTACATTGGCTTCTGCCCGTTCCACGATAACAAGCGCACGCCCGCGTTTGTGGTTTTCCCAGAGACGGGCACGTGGCGTTGCTTTGGCTGCAACGAAGGCGGTGACATCTTCACGTTTGTGATGAAGCGTGAAGGGTGGGATTTCCGCCAGGCGCTGGAGCATTTGGCCGAGCGCGCGGGTGTGACTTTGGAGCCGCGACGGCCTGAAGACGCGGCCCAGCGGGAGGCGCATCAGCGTCTTTACGATTTGATGGAAGAGGCCGTGGTCTTCTACCGCCATCATCTGCGCACCCCCGCGGGCAAACAGGCGCTGGATTATCTCCACAAACGCGGCCTCACCGATGAGACCATCGAAGCCTTTGGCCTGGGCTACGCACCCAACGCGTGGGAAGCCGCACGCGCGTACTTCACCAACAAAGGCTACACTGACGACGACTTGCTGGCCGTGGGTTTGCTCACCCGTCGCGACAACGGCCGCATTTACGATCGCTTCCGCCATCGGGTGATGTTCCCCATCCGCGACGCCCGCGGCCGTGCCGTGGGCTTTGGCGCGCGCACCCTCGACCCCGACGGGGTGCCCAAATACCTCAACTCGCCTCAAACCGAGATTTTTGACAAAAGCCGCCTGCTCTACGGTCTGGATAAGGCCGCAAAAGCCATCCGCGAGCGCGACCAGGTGGTCATTGTGGAAGGCTATATGGACGTCATCGGTCTTTACCAGGCCGGCTTCCCCAACGCGGTTTCACCCATGGGCGTGGCCCTCAACGAAGGCCAACTGCGTACCCTCAAACGCTACACCCGCCACATGGTGCTGGCCCTCGACCCCGACCCCGCGGGCATCCGTGCAACCCTGCGCAGCATGGACGTCGCTCGCGATGCACTGAAGGAAGCCGACGGCTTTCGCTTTGACCCCCACGGCCTTTTGCGGCAGGAAAATCGTCTGAAAGCCGACCTGCGGGTGGCACTGTTGCCCGAAGGCAAAGATCCCGACGAAATCGCCCTGGCCGACCCCGCGGCATGGGAACGCATTCTGGCTTCTGCCCAGCCCATCATCCTTTTCATCATGCACACCCTGGCCGCGGAGATGGACCTGGACGACCCCAAAGCCAAAGCCGACCTCGCAGAGCAGATTTTGCCCCTGATTTACGAGGTGGCTAACCCTATCGAGCAAAAGACCTACCTGCAGAAACTTTCGGCCCTTCTGCGGGTGGATGAAGATACCCTGCTGGCATGGAAACCGCCTGCGCGGCGCCGACGGCGTCCGGTGAGAACGCCTGCTCGGCAGGCGCAGCCGCGTTCTTCCCAACCCAAGCCTGCTTCCCCCCGTCAGCGGGGCGTGACGCCCTTGATCGAGCGTTTGGCCCTGCGCGCGTTGGGGCTCCTTCTGCGGGATCCGCACCTGCGCTTTCGGATTGATCGCGCCCTGCGGTTTTACGAACTGCCCCCCTTGCAGGCCGACGACTTCCCCACCGCGGCCCAACAGGCCATTTTCAAAGCCCTGGAAGCCGCGGTTGAGCAGGAACAGCGCGAGCCTGAAGATGATGTCCAGGCCCGTTTGCCCCTGCCCTTGCAAGAGGAAGCCGACCGTTGCCTGGCAGAAACCGCTGAGATTGCCCAACAGCCTGACCATTGGGCTGAAGAGTTGTTCCGCACGGTGGTACGCTTGCGGCTGGAACGCCTCAAGCAGGATTTGGCACAATTGCAGTTTTTGATTGCCGAAGCCGAACGGCAAAAAGACCCTCAGTTACACCTTTACCAGCGGCGTTTGCGCGACGCGTTACGCCAGCGGGTGTTGTTGGACAAAGCTTCAAAAGCGGGCCTTCGCCCCACCTTGCCCCTGGGCGCTTGACGCCTATTTTTGAGAGTTGCTATGACCACGGATGACGTTCTGGAACCCACAGCCGAAGATTTGGCCGCGGAAGAAGCCTATGCCCGCGGTTGGGGGGACGAGGTAGAGAGCGATCCGGTGTATCTCTACTTGCGGGAAATCGGCCAGGCCAAGTTGCTCACCGCCGATCAGGAATTCTGGCTGGCGACCATGATTGCCGCGCACAAGCGGGTGCAGTGGCTGCAAGCGCACCCCAAAGCGCGCGGCCAAGGGGAAACCACCCCGCGGCGGTTGTATTGTGCGCTTTATACCGAGATGGTCACAGCCTGGCAGCGTGCGCTGGAAGATGTGGCCCGCTGGGGTTGTGACCCGCCCGACTTTGCACTGCTGACTGCCGAAGCTCAAATGCTCCACCAGACCTGGCAGAGCGATACCCCGTCGTATGTGCGCGCGTATCTCAACAACGGCTCTTGGGGCAAAGATCCGTTTTGGGATGGCGTGGCCGCGCAGGTGGTCGCGGTGTTTACCGCGGTGTATGCCCTACCCTCAGAGGTGGCTGATCGGCTGGTGGATTTTTACAATCGCAACGAGCGTATGCCCTCAGAGCGCACCTTCCGCCGTTATCTGCCCGATGATGAAGTTTTGCGAGCAGAGCTCGCGGCCATTGCCAGCCGAGCCGAGGCCGCTCGCACCGCGCTTATCCGCTCCAACTTGCGTTTGGTAGTGAGTGTGGCCAAGCGTTATGTGGACCGTGGGGTACCTTTGTTGGACCTTATCCAAGAAGGGAATCTGGGGCTTTTGCGGGCAATTGATAAATTTGACCCTGCCCGCGGGTACAAGTTCAGCACTTATGCCACGTGGTGGATTCGGCAGGCCGTGACCCGTGCCATTGCCGAACAAGCCCGCACCATTCGGGTGCCGGTGCACATGATCGAATCGTGGCAAAAACTGCGGAAGATTCAGCGCAATTTGACCCAGCGCCTGGGGCGGGAGCCCACCTTGGAGGAAATTGCCCTGGAAAGCGGATTCCTCACCGACGAGGAAGCCGAGGCCATTCGGAAAGCCTTGAAAGAAGGTAAACCGCTTTCGCCGCATTTGCAACAGCGTTGGCGTTTTGCAACCAACAAAGTGCGCAAAGTGTTCCGCGCCACCGAAGAGCCCCTTTCGCTGGAAAGCAGCATGGGCGACGAGGAAAACAACGCCCTGGGCGATTTTGTGGAAGATACAGAAACCCTGCGCCCCATGGACCAGGCAACGCGAGAGATGCTGAAAGAGCAGGTGCAGAACGTTTTGGCCGCGCTGACCGAACGCGAACGGCAGGTGTTGGAACTGCGTTTTGGCCTGCTCGATGGCAAATCGCACACATTGGAAGAAGTGGGGCGCTACTTCAACGTCACCCGTGAGCGGGTGCGTCAGATCGAAGCCAAAGCCCTGCGCAAACTGCGTCACCCCTCTTACAGCCGCCATTTGCGAGATTATTTGGAATGAGGAACGACAACGAACAGCCTGGGTTCCGAAAAAGCCTGCTGGTTCCTCAGCAGGCTTTTTGCTTGCATAGGGTTTGCGGCTGTGTGAGATGTGCTGAAAGTATAAAAGGAAGGCAAAGTGCGCAAGCCTTCCACCAAACGCTAATCGTTTTGTGGGCAAGGAACGGCTACCGTGTTAGAATAAAAAGCGCAAGGTAGCCTTTTCAGCCCTGGATGGCTGTTCTCGGAGGTCTAAAATGGAAGCCCAAACTGCTTCGTACAAAGTCAAAGTTGGCCTGGCGCAGATGCTCAAAGGCGGCGTGATTATGGACGTGGTCACGCCTGAACAGGCCAAAATTGCTGAGGATGCGGGCGCCGTGGCCGTCATGGCGCTGGAACGCGTCCCCGCGGATATTCGCAAACAAGGCGGCGTTGCCCGCATGAGCGATCCCGAATTGATCCTCAAAATCATGGATGCGGTCAGCATCCCCGTGATGGCCAAGGTGCGGATTGGGCATTTTGTGGAAGCCCAAATTCTGGAAGCCATTGGCGTGGATTACATTGACGAATCCGAGGTGCTCACTCCCGCGGATGAAGAGCACCACATTGACAAACACCAGTTCAAGGTGCCCTTTGTGTGCGGCGCGCGCAACCTGGGCGAAGCCCTGCGCCGCATTGCCGAAGGCGCGGCCATGATCCGCACCAAAGGTGAGGCTGGCACCGGCGACGTGGTGGAAGCCGTGCGGCACGCCCGCGCGGTGTTGGGTGAAATTCGGCGGCTGAAGACCATGGCCGACGAGGAACTCTACACCTACGCCAAAGAAATCGGCGCGCCCCTGGATCTGGTGCGCGAGGTCAAGGAACTGGGCCGCTTGCCCGTGGTGAACTTCGCTGCGGGCGGCATTGCCACCCCTGCCGACGCCGCACTGATGATGCAACTCGGCATGGACGGCATCTTTGTGGGTTCCGGCATTTTCAAATCCGAAGACCCGCCCAAGCGCGCCGCGGCTATCGTGAAAGCAGTGACCCACTACAACGACCCCGCGGTTTTGGCCGAAATCAGCAAGGGTTTGGGTGAACCCATGCGTGGCCTGCAGGCCGCGGATCTGCCCGAAGACGCCCGCCTTGCTGGCCGCGGCTGGTAATTTGCCATTCGCAATTCTCGATTCGCTATTCGCAACGCTATGCCTGCCCCTAACCTCATTCCCCCTGAAAAAGTGCCAGCCCCCCACAGTGACTTCACCGTGGGGGTGCTGGCCTTGCAAGGCTCGTTTTGGGAGCATGAAGTGATGCTCCGCCGGCTGGGCGTGGCCGTGCGCGAAGTGCGCCTGCCCAGCGATTTGGACGGCCTGGCTGGCTTGATCATCCCTGGCGGTGAATCCACCACCATTGGCAAACTGGCTGTGGAATTTGGCCTTTTGGAACCCTTGCGGGCTTTTGGCCGCGAACATGCCATCTGGGGTACGTGTGCGGGTGCGATTTTCCTTTCCAAAGACGCCCGCCGTAACCAGCCTTTGTTGGAATTGATGGACATCACCGTGGAGCGCAACGCGTTTGGCCGTCAGGTTGCCAGTTTTGAAGTAGATATTCCGGTGCCCGCGCTCAAAGTTGTTGCCCCCGACGATGATCGTCCTTTCCGGGCGGTCTTCATCCGGGCGCCGCTGATCGAGCGCGTGACCCCACCTGCCGAGGTGCTGGCCACCCTGGAAGATGGACGCATTGTCGCAGCCCAACAAGGCCATTTGCTGGCCACGGCTTTTCATCCCGAACTCACCGACGACACCCGCTTCCACCGGTATTTTCTCCACCTCGCAGGATGGGCGCCGTAACCTGGGCTTGAATGCGCTCCTAAGGTTTGGCTAACAATGTCTGTTTCCCCGCGCGCCCTGACATGGCGAGATCTTCCACTGCTCAACCGTTATCGTGAGCAGGCGCGCTGCCTGGATAGCCGGCGAGCGGCCATTGGCGGCGCGGGTTTTTTGAGCGCGGGGTTGCTGGCCATGCTTTCACCGGCCACGGGGGTAGCCGCGGTGCGCGCCACAGCTGAAGATGGCCTGCCGCTGGTGGCCATTGCCGAGCGGAACCCCCAGGACGACCTGGCCGTATTGCTTTACATGGCGCCCGCAGACGCGCTCACACCGCAGACTACCCTCACGCCGCTTATCGAATCCCTGGCATCCCATCCTGCCTTGCGGGGTGCGCACGCGCTTTGGGCTGAAGCCCCCCAGCAAGCGCCGTGGTTGCCTGCCATGCGTACCGCTGGCTTTCGGGTGTTGGCGCGTCAGCGGCTTTGGCGGTTGACCTCACCAGCCCACGCGCAAGCCTCGGGCCGCTGGGTATGGCCTTCGCCCCAGCAGCGCTGGGAAGCCGATCGCCTATATGCCGACCTCACGCCGCCCCTGGTGCGGCATTTGCTGCCCTCGCCCGCGGCCTTCCCCACCGCGGTGGTGTACGTGGCCGAAGGGCAGGTGCGGGGCGTGGCGCGTTGGGCTGCTGGGCCGCACGGCGTTTGGGCAGCGCCAGTGTTGCATCCCGATGTGGAAAATCCGCCAGCCGTGCTCGCGGCACTGGCCGCTTTCCTTCAACGGCGGGGCAAGCCCCTTTTCCTGGCGATTCGCGATAACCAAATGTGGCTCGAAAGCGCGCTGACCGCCCTGCAAGCCCAAGCCAGCGAGCCTTACGTTTTCCTCGCGCGTTGGATGGCTCAGCCCGTCACCGCGGTGCAACCTGCCGCGGCGCCTGCAGTGGCCGATGCCCCTCAACCGACATTGTTTGCCCGAATTGAGACCTTATGACCAAACGGAAAATTACTGACGATCTGCACGCATTGTTGGCCGTGCTCCCGCCCGATATTGCCGCGGCGGTAGAGCAGGCCGACGATAGCGATAATTTGCTGGAAATCATCCTCGACCTGGGACGGGTGCCTACGGCCCGCTTTACCCACGGCGAGGTGGTGCTGCGCGAGTCGGAAGTGACGCGCGCAGAAATTGACCACGTGGTGGAACGGGTGGGCGCTTTCGACGAAGACAACCGCGCGGGTATTGAGCGCACCCTGCACCGCATCGCGGCCATCCGCAACCGCCGCGGGGACGTGGTCGGTCTGACATGCCGCGTCGGGCGCGCGGTGTATGGCACGGTGGACATCATCCAGGACCTCATTGAAAGCGGCCAGAGCGTGCTTTTGCTGGGCCGCCCCGGCGTGGGCAAAACCACCATGCTGCGAGAAGCCGCGCGCATTTTGGCCGAAAGCAAGCGGGTGGTCATTGTGGATACGTCCAACGAAATTGGCGGCGATGGTGACGTCCCGCATCCTGCGGTGGGACGCGCCCGCCGGATGCAGGTGCCCACCCCGTCCCTTCAGCACGAGGTGATGATCGAGGCTGTGGAAAACCACAACCCCGAAGTCATCGTCATTGACGAAATCGGCCGCGAACTGGAAGCCCTGGCCGCACGCACCATTGCCGAGCGCGGGGTGCAGCTCATCGCCACAGCCCACGGCAAGAGCCTGGAAAACCTGCTGCTCAACCCCACCCTTTCGGACTTGGTGGGGGGCATTGAGTCGGTGACCCTTTCCGACGAGGAAGCCCGCCGCCGTGGCACCCAGAAAACCGTGTTGGAACGCCGCGCGCCACCCACGTTTGATATTCTGGTGGAAATTCAAGACCGTGACCGCCTGGTGGTGCACAAAGACGTGGCCGAAGCCGTTGATGCCCTGCTCCGCGGCGAGCCTCTCCGCCCCGAACTGCGCTACCGGGACGAAGATGGCGAGATTCACATCGAAGAGATGGTTGCCCAGCAAGAGAGCACCCGCGACCAGCGCGGCCCCCGGCGGATGGGCAGTCGGATGCTCGCCGATGCCGAAGCCGCGGCCTCGTCGGCTTATGACCCTTGGCGTGCTCAAGGGCGGCTGAAACCCATTCGCATTTACCCCCACGGCGTGGCGCGCAATCGGCTGCGCAAGGCGGCCAGTTACCTGCGGGTGCCTGCCAAGGTGGTAGATAACCTCGGCGATGCGCAAGTGGTGGTCACCTTGCGTTCCTACTACCGCAAGCGCCCACGGGTGATTGTGGATGCCGAAAATCAGGGTATGCCCATCCACGTCTTGCGTTCCAACACCGTCAAACAGATGGAAACGTTTTTGGAAAACCTCTTCCATCTGGAAAAACGTGCGGACAACATGTCCATTGATCAGATTTTGGCCGAGACCCAGGCCGCCATTGAGGCCGTACTGGCCGGTGAAGATTGGGTTGACCTCACCCCCGCGCCCGCGGACATCCGCCGCTTGCAGCACCGTTTGGTTGAGGAAGCCCACCTCACTTCCCGTTCTTACGGCCGCGAACCCTTCCGCCGGGTGCGGATTTACCGGGAGGATGCGTGAGCGGCTTCTTCGTGACGTTTGAAGGCCCCGAAGGGAGCGGCAAAACCACGCAGATTCGGCGCTTGGCCGCGTTCCTGGAAGCGCAAGGCTATCAGGTGGTGATGACGCGCGAGCCAGGGGGCACACTGATTGGCGATCAAATTCGCCAGATTTTGCTTGCTCATGGCAATGAGGCCATGAAAACTCGCACTGAGGTGTTGCTTTTCCAGGCTTCTCGCGCCCAGCACGTGGCTGAACTCATCCAACCGGCGTTGGAACAGGGCAAAATCGTGCTCTGCGATCGCTTTGCCGATTCCACCCTGGCATATCAAGGCTTTGGCCGTGGAGAAAGCCTGGAAGATTTGCGGCGGTTGATTGCCTATGCTACCAATGGTTTGAAACCCCACCTTACTCTGCTGCTGGACGTAGATGTGGAAGAGGGCTTGCGGCGGCGACAGCCGTTGTTGCAGGAATGGAACCGGCTGGATGCCGAGGCCCTGGCGTTTCACCAGAAGGTGCGGGAGGGCTACCTGCAGTTGGCGCAGGCCGAGCCTGAGCGTTGGGTTGTGGTGGATGCAGAAAAGCCCATCGAGGCAGTCGAAGCCGCTATTCGGGAAATTGTGCAAGCCCGTCTGAAAGCCAACAAGCCCTGACTTCTTGGTCAGGGCTTGTTTCGTCATTGCCACGTGGGGGGTGCCAGCGCTGAAATGTTTTCGTGAAATCCCATCAAGCGATTGCTCACCCGCTGAGGATTTCCAGGAGCCACTGCAAGGCTTGTTCGGCAGTGGCTTTTTTGTTGCCCACCCGGTCGTGAGGCCAAACAAAGCGGCGGGCCAGGGTGGTTTCAGGGGTGCTGATGGCAATCCATGTGGTGCCGACGGGTTTTTCTGCTGTGCCGCCGGTGGGGCCAGCAATGCCGCTGACGGCAATGGCTACTTCGACGGATAGCGCGCGCTTAGCGCCCTCGGCCATGAGCCGCACCACCGGTTCGCTGACCGCGCCGTGGGCTTCCAGCACTTGCCAGGGCACGCCCAGCAGGCGCACTTTGGCGTCGTAAGCGTAGGCCACGATGCCGCCAGCAAAATAGGCTGAAGAGCCGGGGATGTCGGTCAGGCGGCTGCCAATGAGCCCGCCGGTGCAAGATTCCGCGGTGGCCAGCCGCCAGCCCCGTTCGACCAGCAGCGGCCCCACAAGGGCTTCAGGGGCTTGCCAGGCCTCGGGGGTGAGATCGCGGCCTTCCATTTCGTCGGCCAGGGCTTCAAAATAAGTGCGCATGACCGCGTCGCGGCGCGCGGCAATGGCCTTGGCCGCGGGGGTAAAAAGGCGTTCTCGCAGGCGGCGCAGTTTGAAAAGATATTCGTGGTACGCGCTGTGTTGTTCGCCCGGGGCTTTTTGCCCTGTTTCCAGAAATTGGGCTGAAGGGCGGGCGTATGCCGGGCTGTTGTGGGCAAGCGCGTAGGCCACAGCACGCACCACGCCCACTGCGCCGATGGCATCCAGTTTGTCCGCGTCGAAAAGCACCTGGGCTTCGAGGGTGCGGGGCGGGTCACCGGCGCGGAAACGATGGGTGCGGATGGCCTCTTCCACCGCGGCGATTTTGGCTTCAGGCCACCCCTTGGCTGTGAGCACTTCGCGCGCAAATGCCGCGGAGGCGTTGTGGTGTTCGCTGCGGGCTGCACTGTCCAAATGGCCGTGCGCACCCGTGGCATCGTGGAGCAGGGCCGCGGCGCGCACAATTTCCAGATTTGCGCCGGCTTCCTGGGCTAAAAATTCGGCCATGCGCAACACGCGCAAAATGTGCCCAAACCCGTGGGTGGGGTCGTCGTCGTACCAGGCGCGGGCTTCTTCGATGGTCACAGGTGTGGTCATGGAACGCTCACTTGAGGAAATAGATGGCAACACTGCCAACAATGGCGGCTAAAACAATGATGAAACACCCAATGGTGAAGATGCGCCACGCCAGCCGCAGCAGGAATTTGAGCACCAGCAATCCCAAAATAAGCCCTGCGGCCAAAAGCAAAAGCGATGAGGTATTGGACAAATCCGCAAGCATTAGTTGGGCATACATAGGACACCTTCCTCTACACGATAGAAACGACCCCGTTTGACCACCCAGCCGACCACGTTGGTGCCGAAGCGGTAAGCCAGGTGGCGGTAGTCGTTGGTGGTCAGAATGAGGAAATCGGCCTGTTTGCCGACTTCCAGCGAACCAAGGCGTGTTTCGCGCTGGAGCGCGGCCGCGGCGTTGATGGTGGCTGCGGCCAGGGCTTGTGCAGGGGTGAGGCCCATGGCACGGCAGGAAAGCGCCATGGCGAAAGGCAAACTTTCACACCACGCAGTGCCTGGGTTGCAGTCCGTGGCCAGGGCCAGCAGGCCATCGGCTTCCAGGATGGCTTTGGCTGGGGTGTAATGCGGCTCGGCCAGGCCAAAGGGAGTGCATGGCAGTGCCACGGCCACGGTGTTGGAGGCGGCCAGTGTGCGAATGTCGTCGGCGGAAGTGGCTACCAGGTGGTCTGCCGAAGCCGCGCCCAAGGCCGCGGCCAGCGCCGCGCCGCCCAGATTGTCGAATTCGTCCGCGTGCACCTTCAGCGGGAACCCCAAAGCCTTGGCGGTTTCCAGGATGCAGCGGGTTTGCTCCAGGTCAAAAGCGCCAGTTTCGCAAAACACATCCACAAAAGGCAGAGGCCGACCAGGCGCGTGGTCGTGCCACCAGGCCTTCAGCGCGGGCAGCATGTCGTTGCAGATCAGGCGGGTGTAATCGTCCGCTCGGCCTTGAAATTCCGGTGGCACCGCGTGCGCGGCCAGGAACGTGGGCACCAGTTCCCACGGCCCTTCGTCGTCCAGCGCAAGGATGGCTTCCAGCATTTTGAATTCGGCCGCGGTGGCCAGGCCGTAGCCGGTTTTGACCTCAATGGTGGTTGCCCCGTGGGCGAACGCGCGGCGCAGGCGAGGACGGGTTTCGGCCATGAGGGCTTCTACCGAAGCCTTGCGGGTGGCCTGCACTGTGGAGAGAATGCCGCCGCCCGCCTGAAGGATTTCCAGGTAAGTTTTGCCCTGGAGCCGCATTTCAAATTCTGCGGCCCGATCGCCTGCCCAGAGCATGTGGGTGTGGGGGTCCACCAGGCCAGGCACCACAGCCCGGCCTTGCGCGTCAAAACGCGGCTCGCTGGCGAAATCTGCCATGAGGTCGGATTCGGGTCCCAGCGCGACGATGCGCCCTTCCCGCACCACCAGCGCGGCCTGGGGGATGATTTCCAGCGCGCCCAGCCTATGCCCGCGCTGCGGCCCGCCTTTGGGCGTGACCAGTTGGCCGATATTGTGGATGAGCATGGTCCAATTATAACCGCCCTGGGGTGGCGTGGTGCGCCGCGGGCGAGCGCAGATTGCGGTGGGGCTCGCGCGTTTCCCCGGCATGGCGTATAATTCCTGTGGACGAAAACGCCCTGCCACCTGGCAGGCGCTGGCGGTGGGTCAATTTTCCGATGGCCAAGGTGCTATGAGCGACGAACTCGCGTGGATACAGGCAGCCCAAAAGGGCGATTTGGAGGCTTTCAACCAATTGGTGTTGGCCTCGCAGGATGCGGTATATCATGTGGCTTACCGCATCTTAGGCGAACGCGCCGCGGCCGAGGATGCGACCCAAGAGGCGTTCCTGAAAGCGTGGCAGGCCATTGGCCGCTATCGGGGTGGTTCGTGGCGGGCCTGGCTGTTTCGGATTGTGACCAACGTGTGCTATGACCATCTGCGGCGGCGCAAGCGGCGCCCCACGGTGCCTTTGGAACCCGCAGATTCAGACGGCGAAGCCGTGGAATCGCCCGCCTGGCTGGCCGATACCGACCCTTCTGGCGACCCTGAAGCCCAGGCCGAGCGCACGGCCTTGCGCCAGGCTTTAGAGGCGTGTTTGCAGCAATTGCCGCCGGAGCATCGGGCTGTTGTGGTGCTGATTGACATGGAAGGTTTTGCTTATGCCGAGGCTGCCCATGCCCTTGGGGTCAGGTTGGGAACCCTCAAAAGCCGTCTGGCCCGCGCGCGTTTGCGAATGCAGCGCTGTTTGCAGCGTTTTCCGGAACTTTTGGGCGTGTTTGCGCGTCTAAAACATGGAGACGCGAGCCAATGAGTATGGAGAAACTTTCCCCCCGCGACCGACAGCGGTTAGCGGCTTATGTGGATGGCGAACTCTCGCCCCGAGCGCGGGCGAGGGTGGCGCGGCGCATTGCTCAGGATCCTGACTGGCAGCAAGCCCTGGAAGAGATGCAAGCCCTCAAAGCCGCGCTGCAAAGCCTGCCACGGCCGCGGCCTCGGCGGGATTTCACCCTGAGCGCGGCCCAGGCCGAAGCCGCGCGGGCTCGGCCAAGGGGGGCGCAGCGGGCTTTGGCCTATCGTTGGGCCAGCGCGGTGGCGGTGGTCTTGTTGGCGTTTGTTTTTGTGGGCAGTTGGATGAGCGCAAATTTGGCGACCAGCGCGGTGCCGATGAGCAACAGTGTGGCATGGAAGTCTCAGCAGACCGAGGCAGGCCAGGTAGAAGCCTTGGCACCGGCCATGGCAGCGCAGGAAGCCCAGTCGGCTGATGCGGAAAAAGGGCTCACTGCAGTGCCTGAGATGATGGCTGAGGCCCCGCAGGCTATGACGGATGCGGGAGCGCCCAAGGCCACGCCCCAGGTTCAGACTGCGACGCCGC
>JAADCW010000219.1 GCA_013154225.1 Chloroflexota bacterium | reverse complement strand
CCGCCAGCTGCGCCGCGCACAGTGTTGTGGGAAACCACCACGAATTTCAAATCCCAAATCGGGTCGGGGCGCACCCGGCCAACCACGGTGGTCATGCCGCGGCCGGTAAGCGCGTCCAGGCGAGGCTGGGGGCGGTCGGGTTCGCGGCGCACCACGATCACCGGTTGGGGCGTGGAAGGCAGGCCGCGGGCAATTTCTGGGGGTTGGTAGGCTTCCAGCGCGCGGATGGCCTCTTCGGGGTCCGCGGGGCGGCGTTCCAGCGCGACCGACGCCACCACAGTATGCCCATCCACCACAGGCACCCGATTGGTGTGCGCGGAAATCTGGAAATCGGCCAGGCGGATGCCATCCTCAGTCAGCGCGCCCAGCATCTTGCGGGGTTCCCATTCCACTTTGGCTTCCTCACCGCCAATGTAAGGGATGACGTTGCCCACAATATCCAGCGAGGCCACGCCCGGATAACCCGCGCCCGAAATGGCCTGCATGGAAACCACAAACGCGGCCTTGAGGCCAAAGGCATTGTCCAGGGCTTTGAGGGCCACGCTCAGGCCACTGCTGGTGCAGTTGGAATTGGTCACAATGCCCGCCTTCCAGCCGCGGTTGGCCTGCTGTTGGCGCAAAACAGCGATGTGCTCCGCGTTGATTTCAGGCAGCAGAATGGGCACGTCGGGTTCCTTGCGGAAGGCCGACGCGTTGGAACATACCCAAATGCCCTGAGAAGCCAGCCGCGGTTCGACCTCGCGCGCGACGTCGCTGGGCAGGGCTGAGAAAGCCAGGGCTACGCCGTCCAGGCTGGCGGGGTCGGTGGGCAAGAGGGGCATATCCGCGGCCCAGGCGGGCAGGGGGCTGGAAAGCAGCCAATGCACGGTATCGCCGTAACGCTGGCCTTCGCGGCGGGCTGAACCGGTAAGCGCAACCACCCGGAACCACGGATGGCCGTCCAGCAGGCTGATGAAGCGCTGGCCTACGGTGCCCGTCGCGCCCAAAATGGCAACGGGGATGGGAGAAGCAGGGGGTTGAGGGGTGCGGAAATTTTGAGAATGTGAAGGCATGGCTTTTACCTCGTGAGGGAGAAGGTGTCAGGTGTCAGGCGTCAGATGTACACGCCAAGCGCAAATCGCTAATCGCCAATCGCTAATCCTAAATCGCTAATCATCCATCTTTTCTACCGCCGCGTCAATCCGTGCACCGCGCGGACCGCGTCTTCGGCCTCTGCGGCATCCACCACAAAACTGATGGCTACTTCCGAAGAACCCTGCGCGATGCCCACCACGTTGACGCCCGCGTCGCCCAGGGCCGTAAACACGCGGCCAGCCACCCCGCGCGTGCGCTGCATCCCCGCGCCAACCACGGTAACCACCGCGACCCCACGGGTAAGGCCAATGCGGTCAATGTCTCGGCGGGCAATTTCCGCGGCAAAAGTAGATTCCAAAGCCTGGACAATGGTATCCGCGGCGCCTTCGGGCACGGCAAAGACAATGCTCTGCTCCGAAGAAGCCTGGGTAATCAAAACCACGCTGGTTTCGGTCGCCGCGACCGCGGCAAAAGTGCGCGCCGCAACGCCGGGCACGCCCAGCATACCCCGGCCTTCTACCGTGACCAGGCACAAACCGCGAATCAGTGTCACGGCCTTGACCGTGCCAGGCGAGGCTTCGGCTTCGGCCACGATAAGGGTATCGGGACCGTCGGGGTTGAACGTGTTGCGCACCCGCAAGGGAATGCCGCGCTCCACCACCGGGCGGATGGTTTTGGGATGCAAGACCTTAGCGCCAAAGTAAGCCAGTTCCGCAACCTCACGGTAGGAAAGACGCGGCAAAGTGCGGGCGTCAGGCACAATGCGCGGGTCCGCGCTCATGACCCCATCCACGTCGGTGTAAATCCACACCTCGGCCGCGTCCAAACCTGCACCCAAAAGGGCTGCGGTGTAATCACTGCCCCCGCGCCCCAGGGTGGTGGTCACCCCGTCCGATGTCGCGCCGATGAAGCCGGTAACCACGGGCGTGATGCCCTGTTCCAGCAAAGGCTCCAACACCGCACGCATCTTTGGCGTGGAAGCCTCCAAATCGGGCCGCGCGTTTTGGAACGTGGCATCGGTGACAATCAATTCAGCCGCATCCACGGCCTGGGCTGGGACGCCTTGGGCTTCCAACACCGCGGCCAGCAGAGGTGCGCTCATACGCTCGCCCAGGGAAGCCACCGCGTCATACGCCCGCGGGGTCACTTCCCCCAACACCGCGATGGCTTCCACCAACCGGCGGAAGGTCTCCACCCGCTGGCGCACCGCGTCCAGCGCGGCCGCGCGGCGTTCTGGAGGGAGCAAGGCCGCGGCAATAGCTTGATGGGCCGCGTAGATGGCCTCCGCGGCCTGGGCCCGGGTTTGCCCGTTGTGCCCGTCTTGCGCGGCCGCGCGGGTGGCCGTCAACAGCCGATCGGTCACACCGCTAAGTGCGGAAGTCACAACCACCACCGGGCCATGCTGTTTACGCGCCCGGGCAACCACTTGGGCGGCCTGCTGCATGGCTTCCGGCGTGCCAACCGAAGTACCACCGAATTTGAGGATGAGAGGCTTGGGCATGGGAGGCTCCTTTAGGGAAAGTGTCGGGTGTCAGGGGGCAAT
This sequence comes from Chloroflexota bacterium, assembly GCA_013154225.1. Taxonomy (GTDB): domain Bacteria; phylum Chloroflexota; class Anaerolineae; order Anaerolineales; family DRMV01; genus DRMV01. The sequence continues at coordinate 1,570 of JAADCW010000219.1, read as the reverse complement.
GCCTGATTTCCCTAATTCGCAATTCCTTCATTCGCAATTTCTTCCAACGCTTCCAGCACCCGGTCAGTATCTTGCGGGCGGCCTACGGAAATGCGGATGTGGTCTTCCAGACCAGGCTTGGCAAAATAACGAACAAGAATGCCAAACTCCTCGGCCAAACGTTGGCGCAGCGCAGCCGCGTCCTTCCCCACCACGCGGCACAGGATGAAATTGGCCTGGGAGGGGTAAGGCTCCAGATACGGAATGGTCTGCAGGCCACGGTAGAGGCGTTCCCGCTCATAACGCAAGTGCGCCACCACCAGCTGCCGTTCTTCCAAATCCCTGAGGGTCGCGCGGGCGGCTTCCTGCGCGGCCACGTTGACGTTGTAGGGCTGTTTGGCCTTCCAAAGGGTGGGCATCAGCCAGGACGGGAACGCACCATAACCCACCCGCAGGCCAGCCAGACCAGCCCATTTGCTGAACGTCCGCAGGACGATCAGATTATCCCGCTGGGGCACCTGCATAATACGGCTCTTGTGCCGCCCCAATGCCTCATCAGCAAATTCAATGTAGGCTTCGTCCAACACCACCAGGGTGGGCAGATCCAACAAGGCATCCAGGATTTCCGGGGAAGGCAGGGAACCGTCGGGGTTGTTGGGCGTCGCCAGGAAGAGGAGTTTAGGGCGGTGCTCCTCCACCGCTCGGCGGATGGCGTCGAGGTCCAAGGAGAATGCCTCCCCACTTCCCTGCCCTTCCTTTAATAAGGAAGTGCTGGAGCGAGGAAGGGCTCGCGATACTTCCACAATTTGCGCTGCGTTCAGCCGAGCATCAAAGGCATACATGCCAAACGTGGGCGGGCACGTCAGTACTTTGTCGCCGGGCTCCAGCATCACCCGCATCAGCAGGTCTATCAATTCATCCGCGCCCGCGCCGGCCAGCAGATGGTCTGCGGGCACGTCCACAAACTCGGCCAAAGCCTGACGCAAAGCGCGGCTTTCAGGATCGGGGTAGATGTGGGCATAGCGCAAATCAGCCAGGGCACGCCGCGCCAGAGGCGAGGGCCCGTAGGGGTTTTCGTTGGCATCCAGTTTGACGATGGTTTCAGGCGTGCGCCCCAACTGCGCGGCGCGGACATCAAAGGGCAGCACCGGCGTGTAGGGCGGCAATGCGGCCAAATGGCGGCGTGGAGAGAGGGAGGATGTGGTCATGCGATTTTCCTTGGTGATTATGTAGATGAAGACAAAGTGTCTTTTCCAAGGTGGAGGTAGTGATGTGAAATCGAGGAAATTATCGGAGGCGACACCCTTTTCGGCGTGCCGTATGATTTTCAGAACAGATAAGGTGCCTTAATGGTTGTTTTTCTGGGCTTGTTTGCTGTTCTTCCGGACCTGCGGTGAATTGCACGGCGGTAATGTCGCGGGAAAGGCATTGTGCGGTTCCCTTGAGTGTTATAATGAAAATGCAAGATAACTATTGAAGGAGTGCATGATGGCTGAGATCGTGTTGGATGAAGCCAAAGCCAAAGATTTAGTGCGTGAAGTCCTGCTGGAAATGCTTCAGGATCGGCACTCTGATGTTTACGCGCTTCTTG
>JAADCW010000002.1 GCA_013154225.1 Chloroflexota bacterium | reverse complement strand
AGCCTTCGAGGAAGAAGAAGCCGATAAACAACACGGTAATCAGAATAAACCACAGGGTGCGAAGATCCATGGTTATACCTCCTTAGAAAACGGGCACCTGGCCGCTTTAGTCTGCTGATGCGGATGCATGGGTGGGGGCTTTATGCAGGTATTTGACCACCAGCCGGACGCCCAGGTAGGTGAGGATGATGTACACCACACCCAGGCTCAACAGCGAGAACAACACTTCGCCGCCGCTGACCACCGACGCGGGCGACACACCATCTTCGGTGCGGAGTAGGCCGTATACTACCCATGGCTGGCGGCCGATTTCGGCCATCATCCACCCTGTGGTAACTGCGATGTAGGGCAACAGAATTGACCACACCAGTGACTTGAGCAGCCAAGGTTTAGATTCCAGCGCAATGCCTTTCCAATTCAAATACCATACATAGAGCAAAATGAGGAGCATCAGCGTGCCCGTGTACACCATCAGGCGGAAGGACCAGTAAGTGACGCCCACCGGCGGAATATAGTCGCCAGGGCCGTATTTGGCTTCCATCTTTTGCTGGACTTCGTCAATGCCTTCCACCTTGCTGGTGAAGTCACCATGTGCCAGGTAGCTCAGGAGCACAGGCACTTCAATGTTGAGGTGGTTGGTTTGATTCTTTTCGTCAGGGATGGCAAAGAAGGAGAACGGCGCGGGCTGAGCAGAATGCCACAGGGCTTCGGCCGCGGCCATCTTGGAAGGCTGTTCCTCGACCAGGAATTGCCCTTGATAGTGACCTACCGTGCCCACCAGGATGACGCCGATTAAGCCATAAATGGTTGCCCAGCGCACCGAGAGGTTTAGCACGTCTTTGTCTCCGCGCTTGATGAGGTATAAATAGGCGCTCAGACCGAGCACCACAAAAGCCGCAGTGCTCATGCCTGCAAAGAAGACGTGGGGGAATTGGTAAAGCACATTGGTGTTGGTGGCGACCTCTTTGAAGCTGGTCATGATGACGCCCTTTTCCCCCATGGTGTAACCGGTCGGCCGTTGCATGAAGGAGTTGGCGATCAAAATCCAGATGGCCGAAAGGTTAGACCCGATGGCGGTCAGCCAGAGCACAGCGGCGTGGACTTTGGGCGAGAGTTTGTCCCAACCAAAAATCCAAACGCCGATGAACGTGGATTCCAGGTAGAACGCCAATAGGGCTTCAACGGCCAAAGGAGCGCCGAAGATGTCGCCCATGAAGCGGGCGTATTCAGACCAGTTCAGGCCAAACTGAAACTCCTGAACAATACCCGATACTACACCCAGGGCAAAGTTGATGAGGAATACACGGCTCCAAAATTTCACCGCATCCTTATATACTTCTTTCCCCGTGCGCACATAGGCCGTTTCGAGAATGGCAAGAAAGATGGTGAGGCCCAATGTGAGCGGCACAAAGAAGAAGTGGATGATGGTGAGGATGGCAAACTGCCACCGAGCCAAAGCAAGAGGGTCCATCTGAAACCTCCTTGGTAGGGATGTAACCGGAGCGTAAGGCTCCTTGGAACAAGAGTTGTAAGGTACAGCGATAACCAACGGCAATCGACCGGCCCAGGGCCCAGGCCGAAGCCGAATTACCCTACAGAGTCGGCCATAGAGAACGCGGCTAAGGTATTTTGTGCATCGCTTTTTGTGCTTTCTTTGGCCAGCTGGGCGATGGTGGTGCGTTGGAGTTCCTTGTGGAGTAGGGCGCGGAGCCGAGCCCAGCGACGACGCACCGGGCAGTCAGCGCTTAAGGGGCAGAAGTCGGGGTCGTCAATACATTGTGAAACTGTGATGGGTTCGTCGCACGCTTCCACAACATCCAACAAGGTGATTTCATCCGCAGGGCGGGCCAACCATAGGCCTCCTTTGCTCCCACGCTGGGAATTGATCAGGCCCGCTCGGACCAAATCGGCAACAATGCGCTTGACAAAGGTCAGCGGAATGAGCATTTCCTCCACAATCATCTGCACCGAGCGGGGGCCTTCATCAGCGTGTTTGGCCAGGCTGATGAGCACTCGCACGGCATAATCGGTTCGACGGCTGATTTTGATCACGGATCTAACTCCTCATTGTCCTTTAATGTGATATTAAGAGTAACCTTTTGGGTTTGCTTTGGCAAGTGACGTTTGTCATATTCGGGAGCCGAAAACAGGGTGAGGCTTGGTATAATCCCAAACACCTCTGCACGCGTGCGTGCATTGTTGGGTACAAAACCCATTACAACTGAAAGAGTTGCTCATGCGTTTTCGATGGTTGTTCATCATAGCAGTGCTGGTAGCCCTGTTGGGGGCTTGTGAGTGGCGGCCAGAAAATCAGGGCCTTTCGCAGGCCACGCCGCCGCCCACCGCGACCGCGACCCCTACGCCCACGCCGGAACCCGCGCCGCCCCAGTCCATTCGGGTGTGGCTGCCGCCTGCGTTGGACCCGAACACCGCATCCCACGCCAACGAAATTGTGGTTGACCGAATCCAAGCCTTTGCTTCCGCACACAACATTACCGCGGAAATTCGGATCAAGCCTTTGGATGGGCCTGCTGGGATGCTGACCACTTTGGGCGCGGCGCGCACGGTGGCGCCCGATGCCGTGCCCGATGTGGTGCTTTTCCCGCGGCGGCTGTTGGAAGCCGCGGCCATCAAAGGGTTGGCGTTCCCTTTGCCCGACGAAGCCTTTACCGCACCCCTGGATTCCGACGACTGGTTCCCTTATGCCCAGCACCTGGCCGTGGTGCAAAGTGTGACCTACGGCGTGCCGTTTGGGGGCGATGCTTTGGGCTTGCTCTATCATCCCGAAGCCATTGCCCAGCCGCCTACCACGTGGAGCGCCTGGCTGCAGGCCGACGCGCCCTGGGTGCTTCCCTTGGGCGACCCTGATGCCACCGCGCTTTTGGCCCTTTATCGGGCTGCGGGGGGCACCTGGCAGGATGAGACCGGCCGCCCGACCCTGGATGAGGAAGCCTTGCGCCAAATGCTGACCCTGCTTCAGCAGGCAGTGCAAAATGAGCGCCTTTCGCCCGATATGTTGCACCTCACCAGCGATCATATGCTGTGGGCACGCTATCAGGGCGAAGCCCAAGCCTTGATGCTCACTTACCTTTCGCACCTGTTCCCCGGGCCAGATCCTCGGCGCATGGCGCCCATCCCGGCCAGCGACGGCGTTCAGCCGCTGACGTTGGCCGACGGCCTTTTGTGGGCAGTCACCACCCCTGATCCTCAGCGGCAGGAGCTGGCTGTGCAGTTGCTGGCCGCGTTGGGCGATCCCAAGTTCGTCGCCCAATGGGATGAAGCCGCGGGATTCATCCCGCCCCGGCAGTCGGTGCTGAATGCGTGGGAGTCGCCGGAGCATCGGGCTTTGGTGGAGAGCGTTTTGCCCACACTGCAGTTGGGCCCACCCCAGGAAGTGCGTACTGTGGTGGGGCCGTTGCTGCAGGAAGCCGCGGCGCAGGTGGTGAGCGGCAAGCAATCGCCAGCCGCGGCAGCCCATTGGGCTGTCAGCAAATTGGGGGAAGGTCAGTAACGCTCAATCTTCGGGCTCAGTGGGCTGTGATGCGGAAGAGGGGGTGCTGGGTTCCTCAGGGGCCTGCCCTCGCGTGCCCCACCACTGGGCCAGCCGTTGGGCAATTTCACGTTCGTAGCCCTGGTCGGAAGGCCGATAAAAGCGTGCGCCTTGGAGCGCGTCGGGCAGATACTGCTGGCGCACGAAATGCCCGGCCGCGCGGTGGGGATAGCGGTAGCCCTGGCCGTGGCCCAGGGCTTTGCCATCGCGGCTGGGGTCTTTGAGGTGTGGGGGCACGTCATCGGGATTGGGGTTTTGGCGCACCGCGTCGCGGGCCGCAAAGTAGGCTTTGGTGCTGTTGGATTTGGGCGCGGTGGCCAAATAAAGGGTGGCTTCTGCAAGGTGATACACGCCTTCGGGCAACCCCACCCATTCAAACGCCTGCGCGGCCGCGGAAACCACCACCAGCGCGTGCGGGTCGGCCAGGCCGACATCTTCTGCGGCCAAAATCAACAACCGCCGCATGATGAAGCGGGGGTCTTCGCCGGCTTCCACCATTTTGGCCAGCCAGTAGAGCGCCGCGTCGGGGTCGGAGCCGCGCACCGATTTGATGAACGCGGAGATGGTGTCGTAGTGCGCGTCGCCGTCCTTGTCGTAGAGCACCGCGCGCTGTTGGATGGCTTCCTGCACGGCTTCCAGGGAAACCA
>JAADCW010000003.1 GCA_013154225.1 Chloroflexota bacterium | reverse complement strand
ATTCGCAATTCCCCATTTAGCCATCTACTTCTCTTACCCTCAACACGGAGATTGTTATGAACGAATACGACGTGAAAGACCTCAACCTTGCTGAAGGCGGGCGTCTGCGCATCGAATGGGCAGACCGTGACATGCCCGTGCTGCGCAAGATCCGTGAGCGGTTTGAGCGCGAGAAGCCCCTGAAGGGTGTGCGGATTTCCGCTTGTTTGCACGTCACCACCGAAACCGCTAACCTGATGCGCACCCTGCAGGCCGGCGGCGCAGACGTGGTGCTGACGGCTTCCAACCCCCTTTCTACCCAGGACGACGTCGCCGCGGCGTTGGTTTCCTTCTTTGAAATTCCGGTTTTTGCCATCAAAGGCGAAGATAACGCGACCTACTACAAGCACATCCACGCCGCGTTGGACCACGCGCCGCACATCACCATGGACGACGGCGCGGACCTGGTGAGCACCCTTCACAAAGACCGCCGCGACCTGTTGGAAAACGTCATTGGCGGCACTGAAGAGACCACCACCGGCGTGATTCGTCTGCGCGCAATGGCCGCAGATGGCGCGCTGGCATATCCGGTGATTGCGGTCAACGACGCAATGACCAAGCACTTTTTCGACAACCGCTACGGCACAGGCCAGAGCACGTGGGATGGCATCATCCGAGCCACCAACATCCTGTTGGCTGGCCGCACCGTGGTGGTGGCAGGCTATGGTTGGTGTGGCCGTGGGGTGGCCATGCGGGCTAAAGGCTTGGGCGCCAACGTGATTGTGACTGAGGTGGATCCCCTCAAGGCTTTGGAAGCCGCGATGGACGGTTTCCGTGTTATGCCCATGAGCGAGGCCGCGCCCCTGGGCGACGTGTTCGTCACCCTCACCGGCGATTTGCATGTCATTGACAAGCACCACTTTGAGGCCATGAAAGACGGTGCTATTGTGGCCAACGCGGGGCACTTCAATGTGGAAATCAACATCCCCGCGCTGGAAGAAATGGCCGTTGAAAAGCGCCGTGTGCGCCCCTTTGTGGACGCCTACCGCCTGCCCGATGGCCGGGTGATTCACCTGCTGGCCGAAGGGCGCCTGGTTAACCTGTCCGCGGCCGAAGGGCATCCTGCCAGCGTGATGGACATGTCCTTCGCCAACCAAGCCCTGAGTGCGGAATATCTGGTCAAGCACGCCAAGGAATTGGAGCGCAAGGTCTATACCGTGCCTGAAGATATTGACCGCAATATTGCTCGCCTGAAACTCGAGGCAATGGGCATCACTATTGATACCCTGACCCCCGAACAGGAAGCCTATCTCCATTCGTGGGAACACGGGACCTAACCTGCTTTGCATCTTGCAACTCGCAACTTGCCATTCTCCCGCTTCCCGTAACTTTTCCCTAACAAGCGAGGTGCGTTATGGATACCATCATTACTATGATCCACGGCCGTGAGATTTTGGATTCCCGCGGCAACCCCACCGTTGAGGTGGAAGTCGTTTTGGCCGATGGCAGTTGGGGGCGGGCCGCGGTGCCCTCGGGGGCTTCCACCGGCGCCCACGAGGCCTTGGAACTCCGCGACGGCGACAAGAGCCGCTACAATGGCAAAGGCGTGCTCAAAGCCGTGGAAAACGTCAACACCATCTTGGCCGAGGAACTTGTCGGTTGGGACGCGACCGAACAGATGGCCATTGACCAGCGGATGCTGGAACTGGACGGCACGCCTAACAAGTCCAAACTGGGCGCGAACGCGATTTTGGGCGTCAGCCTGGCGGTGGCCAAGGCCGCGGCAGCTTCTTTGCGCCTGCCGCTCTACCGCTATTTGGGCGGCGTGTATGCCCATGTCCTGCCCACGCCCATGATGAACATCCTCAACGGCGGCGCGCACACCGGCTGGCAGTCGGTGGATATGCAGGAATTCCTCGTGATGCCCTTGGGCGCACCCTCGTTTTCCGAGGGCCTGCGCTGGGGCAGTGAGATTTACCATGCCCTGAAGGCTGTGCTCAAATCCAAGGGCTACACCACCCTGGTGGGCGATGAAGGCGGTTTTGCGCCCCATCTCAAGGCCAATGAAGAGGCCATTGAGGTGATTTTGGAAGCCATCGAAAAGGCTGGCTACAAAGTCGGTGAAGACGTCGCCTTGGCGTTGGACCCCGCGACCTCGGAATTGTACGAAGACGGCAAATACAACCTGCGCCGCGAGGGCAAGATCCTCACCAGCGAAGAAATGGTGAAGTTCTGGGAGAAATGGATTGACCAATATCCCATTGTTTCGCTGGAAGACGGCTTGGCCGAGGATGACTGGGAAGGCTGGAAGATGCTCCAGGAAGCCCTGGGCGACAAGGTGCAGTTGGTGGGCGACGATCTGTTGGTGACCAACCCTGAGCGCATCCGCCGTGGCATCCGCGAAAAGGCGTGCAACGCGTTGCTGGTCAAACTCAACCAGATTGGTTCCCTGACCGAGACCCTGGAGGCTGTGGAATTGGTCCAGCGCGCAGGGTGGAACGCGGTGGTCTCCCATCGCTCTGGTGAGACCGAAGACACCACCATTGCCGACCTGGTGGTGGCGTTCAACGTTGGCCAGATCAAGACCGGCGCGCCCGCACGCTCCGACCGTGTGGCCAAATACAACCGCTTGCTGCGCATCGAAGAAGAACTGGGCGACACCGCCCGCTACGCAGGCTGGAGCGTGTTTCGCAAGCCGTAACCGCCCGGCATTGGCTTAACAACAGCACCCCGCGACATACTGCCGCGGGGTGTTTTTTATTTTGGTTGCTTGTTGTAGTGGCATGCGTCGCGCTTTTGCAACTCGTTTTTAGCCTGCGACCTTAGCCAGCCACTGCAAGCCCAGGTAGGCGCCGCCCATCAGCGCGCCGCCGCCCAAAATGCCCAGGAGCACGGTGACCCCGCGGGGGGTGGTTTTGTCTTGGGCCGCGGGTGTGGGCGTTGGGCTGATGGTGGACGTCGGTTGGCTTTGCGGGGATGCGACGGCTTCGGTTGTGGCTGTAGGCTTGGGCGTGGCCGAAGCCGTGGGTGTGGGTGCTTCGGTGGGGGTGGCTGAAACCGTAGAGGTGGCTGTGACCTGCGGCGGGCGGACGATGATTTCCTGCCCTGGGTAGAGGGTGCTGTTGAGGGTGAGGTTGTTGTAGCGGAGCAGGTCTTCGATGGGGACTTCGTACACATAGGCAATGCCCGAGAGGGTTTGCCCATAGCGCACGATGTGGATGATCGCGCCGTCTGGCCGTGGTGTGGCCCGCACGATGGGCACCACAGGCAGTTCAATGGTAGGGGTAGGCGCGGGGGTGCCGCCTTCCAGGGTGGGTGGGGGCGGGGCTTCGCCAATGTAGTAAGCCGCGTCAATGGTGTAGTACGTCGCACCGCGGCCGTCGGTGGCGCATCCTGCGCCGATGTCTTTGTAATATTCGCCCATCATGGTGTTCCAGTGGGGTTGGTCACCGGTCCACATTTGCACCACGGAAGCAGGGCTGAGGTTGTAGCCCCAGGCGATGTTTTCCGAAACGAAGACTGTGTGCCCCGCGCCATAGCCCGCGGCAATGACCCGGTCACGAGGGTGACTGCCATCAGGGCCGATGTGGGTCATGGTTTGAATAGAAGCCTGATAATCGCTGTGGGCTTGGGCAACGGCCATCAAGATGCTGTTGACCTGATACGGCGGCAGGCCGTGGGATGTGCGCAGCGCGTTGACCTGGGCAATCAAGGCCGAGGGGCAGTCTTCTGCCCGCGCGACGCGCTCTTGCCACGCGGCCATACCGATGAGGAAGGCCAGCAACAAGGCTGCCAGAAAGCGCGCCCAATGGGGAAAGCGAAAACGCCGCCACATGGTTGCCTTCCTATGCGCGCAAGGGGAGCGTGTAGCCCCCATCCACCAGGATGACTTGCCCGCGAATCATGCTGGCCGCCGGGGTGCAGAGGAAGCCCACCACGTTGGCCACATCTTCGGGGCTGACCAACCGCCCCGCGGGTGTGGCTTGCTGGACCCGTTCCAGGAGGTCGGGGTCTTGCATGGTGGAAAAATGCCGCAGGGCATCGGTGAGCACCACGCCCGGAGAGACGGCATTCACCACGATGTTTTGCGGGGCCAGTTCTACGGCCAGATAGCGGGTGACGGCCTCTAACGCGGCTTTGCTTGCCCCCACAACCACGTATTCAGGCAAAACCCGGAAAGAGCCTGGGCTGGAGATGGCAACCATATAGCCCCCGCCGCGGG
>JAADCW010000142.1 GCA_013154225.1 Chloroflexota bacterium | reverse complement strand
TTCCACCAGCTGGCGCAGGAGCGCGTTGCGGCGGTAGATTTCCCCCACCCGCAGGCGGATGACGCCGCGGCCGTAGGCTTCAGGGTTGCCCAGGCCGTAAATGGCGGAAACCGAGGCCACGATAATGACGTCGGGCCGGGTCATCAGCGCGGTGGTCGCGGCCAGGCGCAGGCGTTCGATTTCCGCGTTGATGTCCGCGTCTTTTTCAATGTAAAGGTCTTGCTGGGGCACGTAGGCTTCGGGTTGATAGTAGTCGTAGTAAGAGACGAAATACTCCACCGCGTTTTCGGGGAAGAAGGCCTTAAACTCCGCGTAGAGTTGCGCTGCCAGGGTCTTGTTGTGAGCGAGCACCAGCGCGGGCATTTGCAGTTGGGCAATGGTGGAAGCAATGGTGAACGTCTTGCCCGTGCCGGTGGCGCCCAACAGCACCTGATGGCGATACCCGCGGCGCACGCCATCCACCAATTGGCGGATGGCTTCCGGCTGGTCGCCAGTAGGCTGATAGGGTGCGTGGAGCCGAAACAACCCTTGCCGAGTGCCCATGCCCGTGCCTCAGGACGCTTGTTTGGCGCCGCGCTTGCGCGCGATGCGTCGGGCGCGGGCGACCAGGATGTCCATCAGCCAATACGTGCCGCTTCCCAGCAGGTGGCTGACTTTCCACATCCATTTGGGGTCAAAGCCAGGCAAAATCACATAGCGTCCTTTGCGCACGCCTTTGATGGTTTCCTGGGCCACCTCTTCTGCTGAAAGCAGCCCCCCGGTTTCAGCCAAAATCTTGGTTTCCGGTGGCTTGAGGGGCATTTCATAGTGCAGTTGCGGGGTGTCGGTGTCAGGGGGAAACACAATGTGCGTCTGCACCCCCGTGGGTTTGAGTTCAGCCCGCAGGGTATCGGTAAAGCCCCAAACGGCAAATTTGCTTCCGCTGTACGCCGTATAACCAAACACACCCAAAAAACCGGCCACAGAAGAGATGTTGACCACGTGCCCACTGCCCCTTTCCATCATGCTGGGCACAAAAGCCTTGCAAACGTGCACTGTGCCGTAATAATTGACTTCCATCAGCTGGTGGAACACTTCCACGGGGAGTTCCCAGAAATAACCGGGGCGGGTAATGCCCGCGGAGTTGACCACCCAATCGGGCACGCCCATTTCCCCTTGCACCTGGGCTGCCATCTGCTCCACAGCCTCGGCATCGGCCACATCACAGGGGAAAATGCGGTGCCCCTCACCAGGCAAACTTGCCAGGGCTTCTTCAAGTTTTTCCTTGCGCCGGGCAACCAAAGCCACCCGAGCGCCTTCCTGGGCCACCAACCGGGCAAGCGCCAACCCAATGCCGCTGGAGCCGCCGGTGATAAGCACCAATTTACCTTGTAAATTCTCAGCCATTTATACACCTCACTACGCGCAAAAGCGCGAATGGAGTACAATATGCATACGCACGATCCCCTCTATTCTATCCTCAAAACCATCAAAAAGCCCAGGGAGTACGCATCATGCAGTGGAAAATTCTCCTAACCGACGGACTCAAAGCCGAAGGCCAGGCTATTCTGGCCAAAGAAGCCCAAGTGGACGACCGCAACGGCATCAGCGCAGAGGAACTTCTGCAAGTCATCGGCGATTACGACGCAGTTATCGTGCGCGGCCGCACCAAAATTACCGCGGAAGTGCTGGACGCGGGCAAGAACCTGAAAGTGGTTGGCCGGGCTGGCGTAGGCGTGGACAACATTGACCTGGAAGCGGCCAAAGCCCGCGGCATTACGGTGGTCAACGCGCCCCAGGCGTCCACCAACGCCGTAGCCGAACTGGCCATTGGCCTGATGTTCGCCCTGGCCCGCCGCATTCCCGAAGCCGACGCGGGCATGAAGCGGGGCGAATGGCTCAAAAAGAAATTGCTGGGCACCGAACTCAACGGCAAAACCTTAGGTGTGATTGGCATGGGGCGCATTGGCAGTCGCGTGGGGGAACTCGCCAAAGCCCTGGGAATGCGCATCGTTGGCTACGACCCGCTCATTCCAGCCGATGAAATTGCCCGCCGCGGGGCCGAGCCGCTGGCCTCTTTGGATGAACTGTACGCGCAGGCCGATGTCATCACCCTGCACGTGCCCCTCACCCCCAACACCCGCGGCATGATTGGTAAAGAAGCCTTTGCCAAAATGAAACCCGGCGTGTTCCTGATTTGCGCGGCGCGCGGGGGCGTGATTGACGAAGAAGCCCTGCTCGAAGCCCTGGAAAGCGGCCAGGTGGGCGGTGCAGGCCTGGACGTGTTTGCCACCGAGCCGCCCGGCGATTCGCCCTTGGTCCGCCATCCGCGGGTTGTGGCCACACCGCACATTGGCGCGCAAACCAAAGAAGCCCAAACCCGAGTTGCCGAAGACATCGCCACCGAGGTATTGGCCGCGCTCAAAGGTGAGCCTCTGCGCTGGCGGGTGGTGTAACACCAATGACGCGCATCATCCTTGGGCCGCTCATCGGCGGGCTCCGCCATAACGGCGTCAATCTCTGGGCCCGAGCCGATGGCGACGGCATGCTCTACGCGTGGGTAGGCCGCAAGGCTGACCTCAGCGATGCAAAACTTGTTGGCGCGTCGCTCCTGGTCGCGGCCGCGGGGTATGCCGCGCGGGTGCCTGTGCATGGGCTGGAACCCGCGACCACTTACCACTACACCCTGACCCTCACCGACCGCCCTCCCGCGGCCGGCCAAGGGCCCTACCCCTCTTTTACCACCGCGCCTCTGCCAGGCGAACGCACGGATTTCGCCTTTGCCTTCGGCTCGTGCTTCATGCCCGGCATAAGCAACAACGGCAAAACCCTTTGGCATCTGGAAGACCTCCGCAAGCCCCTGGACCTCCGCTTCCTGCTCATGCTCGGCGATCAAATTTACGCGGACGCATGGTGGGGCAATGGCCTCAACCGGGTAGCCCTGACGGAAGACGACTATCGGGCGGTGTATCTGCACACGTGGGGGCACCCCGCGTGGCAAACCGCGACCCGCTCACTGCCAGTCTTCATGATCCTCGACGACCACGAAGTGGACGACGACTGGGCATGGACGTCTTCCGAACGTTACGAAGGTCGCATTCCCTGGTGGCATCCCATTTTGCGCAGGCTGAAGAAACAGCCGCCCGAGGCCCTGCATCTCAGCCATCGGCGCATACAAGCCGCGATTCAAACCTACTGGGAACATCAGGCCATGCACGCGCCGCCCCTCATCCATCCACCGGAAGGCGTCAAGCACGATCGTCCCCTGCTTCTCACCACCGACGACGGGCATTTTGCCTACACCTTCACTTACGGGCCGGCGGCTTTCTTTGTCATGGATACCCGCACCCAGCGGGTTTACAAGCAGCGTATGCTCAACCGCGCCCAGTGGGAAGCCCTGGAAACCTGGCTCCTGGAAGTCAAAGATCAGTTCCCGGTCAAATTCATCGTGTCTTCGGTGTCGGTGTTGTTCGAGATGTGGGGCGACTTCACCCGCGACCGGTGGAACGGCTACCCGGACGAACGGCGACGCCTGCTCCACCTCATCGCGGCCAACCGCGTCCAGGGCGTGCACATCCTTACCGGCGACCTCCACAGTTCCCACGCGGTGGAAGCCACCTTACAAACCCCTGAAGGCAAACCCATCACCGTATGGGAATTTTGCGCCTCCCCCTTTGAACAAGCCACCAACAAACTGGCCTTGTTTGACGCCCGCAAAGTGCGCACCTACCCCATCCGCTCTTACCGCATCCATTTCCGCTTTGCGCAACCCAACTTTGGGGTGGTGCAAATCCAGTTCAAGCAAGGGAAGCCCCAGGTGCGCTTCTCGATTTACGACGACCATCACCCCGAACCTCGTTACAGCGTGCTGACCACGCCTGGGGAAGGGCAAAACAACCTGAATCGCGGATAAGCCTCACAGGGCATCGCGCTGAGCGAAGCGACCAACGGGAGCGTAGTCAAAGCGTCAAAAAGTGCTTTTTTCTGCGTTTCGACTGCGATTGCTTCGCAATCTCCGCTCAACGCGATGGATTTCCCTTATCCGAAACTCAGGTTACAACAACAAAAAAAGGCGCAGAGTTTTTTCCTCTGCGCCTTTTTTGCATCTTCATCTGTAATTTGGGGGCTGATTACCTGACACAAATCAATGTTATTGTCAGCCCGTCTGGTTTTGAGGCACACGAGCGCCCCTCCTCTCCCAGAGGGAGAGGAGGGGGTGGGGGAGGTGAGGGCGAGATGGCTTCGCTT
>JAADCW010000195.1 GCA_013154225.1 Chloroflexota bacterium | reverse complement strand
GCACGCTCAGGAAGTTTGGCTGCAAGTGGAAGCCAACAATCAGGCGGCCATCAATTTATACCGAGGTTTAGGCTTTGAAGACCGCCAGATTGTGACCCTGTGGCGCACAGACGTGCCCTCAGCGTCGGAAGCGCCCACTGTGGTGCCCACGCCCGAGGTGCATGTGCGCTCTCGACTGGTACGCCGAAAGGATTGGACCCTGCAAAAGCAGTGGTTGCAGGCGGCGTATCCTGAAGATTTGGCGTGGCACTACCCTTTACCGCCGACGCGCGCGTTGGCGCCCACGTGGCGGGGGTGGCTGTGGCGGGCCACACATCCCCTCACGTATCGGCAGTGGGTGGCCTATCGCAATGGCAAACTGCGGGCTGCACTGGTGCTATGTCAGCGGGCGTTTGCTGCCAGCGACGAGGTGCTGATTGCGGCGCCGCCTGATTTGAGGCCAGAGGAAATGGCAGCCTTGGCCGCACCGTTGCAAAATCGCCGCACCCCGAGGCCGCTGCGGGCGGAACTCCCCCAGGGCTTTTTGCAGAAAGCCATGCCCGCGGCTGGGTTTGGCATAGCCCGCCAGTTGCTTTGGATGTATTGGCACCCCCGAGCGTAGCAGGTTGGCTACGAAAGGCACTGTGATGGATTGGCCGCTGAAACATCCCCATCCGTGGCGTCTTTCGCCAGAAGAGGCAGAAGCCCTGCAGCGGCGCCTGGCCTCGGCAGTGGCACCCGCACCTTTGGATTGGGACGCGCTGACAACCGTGGGCGGGGTGGATGTGGGCATACGCGATGAGCGCTTGCGAGCCGCAGTGGTGGTTTTGCGCTTCCCTACCCTGCAGTTGCTCGACCAGGCCGTGGCTGAGGTGCCTTTGACCATGCCCTACGTGCCAGGGTTGCTTTCGTTCCGTGAGATCCCGGCAATTTTGGAAGCGCTCAAGGAACTGCGTCTGCGCCCGGATGTGTTGATGGTTGATGGGCACGGCATTGCACATCCACGGCGGTTGGGCATTGCCGCCCATTTGGGTGTGGTGCTGGATTGGCCCACGATAGGGGTGGCCAAATCCATTTTGGTGGGGCACCCCCAAGGTGCGTTGGGTGAAGAGGCAGGCAGTACGGTGCCGCTGGTGGACGATGGCCAGGTTGTGGGCATGGGCGTGCGTACGCGAGCGCGTGTCAAGCCGGTGTGGGTTTCCATTGGCCATCGTGTCACTTTGGATGACGCGGTGCAGTTGGTTTTACGTTCGGCCCGGGGTTATCGGTTGCCTGAACCGACCCGTTTGGCGCATCATTTGGCTTCTGGAAAGCACGGTAATGATTTGGGCCCGTTGTTCCAGGCGGGAAGCGCCGTGCTACAATGAGGCCGCACCATCGCCAAGCCGCTTTGCGGCTTCCTGAATAGAGAGGAGGTTGTCATGCGTATTGTTTTCCACGGTGCTGCCCGCACAGTGACGGGCTCTCGGCATTTGTTGGAGGTCAACGGCTATCGCATTCTTTTGGATTGCGGGCTTTATCAGGGGCGGCGAAAGGATACGTATGAGCGCAACCGCCATTTTGGCTTCAACCCCCGAAAAATTGATGCGGTTTTGCTTTCTCACGCGCACATTGACCATAGCGGCGCGCTGCCGTTGTTGGTCAAGGAAGGATACGAAGGGCCGATTTATGCCACTTCGGCCACGGCGCACCTGGCCAATATCATGCTGTTGGATTCAGGGCACATTCAGGAAGCCGACGTCAAATATTTGAACAAGAAGCGGCGGCGCAAAGGGTTGGATCCGGTGGATCCCCTTTACACCATCGAGGACGCAGCCCAGGTCGCTGGCCATTTTGTGGCTGTGCCTTACGATTATTCGTTTGAGGTGGTGCCTGGGGTGCGGGCTAAGTTTGTGGATGCCGGCCATATTTTGGGCTCTGCAGCCATTGCGTTGGATTTGGAGGAAAAGGGCCGCAAGGTGCGGTTGTGGTTCTCGGGCGATGTCGGGCGGCGGCATATTCCGATTTTGCGGGATCCTGTGCTCCCTGATCGCGCAGATTATTTGCTCATGGAATCCACCTATGGCGACAAACCCCATCGGGATGTGCAGGAAGCCTTCAACGAACTGCGCGATGTGGTGAAGCGCACCGTGGAACGAGGCGGCAAGGTCATCATTCCGGCCTTTGCTGTGGGCCGTACACAGGAATTGGTCTATGCTCTGCATCGGATGATTGAGCACGGCGATATTCCCAAGATCCCCATCATTGTGGATAGCCCCCTGGCTGTGAATGCCTCGGAGATTTACCACGCGCATCCGGAATGCTACAACAAGGAAGCCCTGCGTATGCTCCACAGCGGCGACGATATTTTGGGCTTTGGCCGCGTAACCTACATTCGCTCAGTGGAAGAATCCAAGGCATTGAACGATCGCAAAGACCCGATGGTCATTCTTTCTGCCTCGGGCATGGCAGAAACAGGCCGCATTTTGCATCATTTGAAGAACAACATTGAAAATCCCCGCAACACGGTGGTCATTGTGTCGTGGCAAGCGCCAAACACTTTGGGGCGCCGCCTGGCCGATCATGAGCCTGTGGTGCGCATTTTTGGCGAGGAATACGAAGTGCGGTCTGAGGTGGTCACCATCAACGGCTTTTCGGCTCACGCAGGCCGCGACGCGCTGTTGAATTATGCCCTGCGGTTGAAAGGGCAGGCCAAACGGGTGTTTATTGTGCACGGCGAGCCGCGCGGGGCAGAGCCCTTGATGGAAGCCCTGCGAGAGCACGGGATGAAGGTCTCTTACCCCGACCTGCACGACAGTTTTACTTTCTAACCGCCTTTGGGCTAAAAATTAACGCACATCTTATACAAATCATGCTATAATGAAGGTGCAAACTCGGGGATGAAAGGCTTCGACGGAGGAGGTGAGGTCCCGGATTGCGAGCCGAGAGGCGCCGAACTCGTAAAATCAGCGCAAAAAATAAGTGCCAACCGCACGAACGTTGCTGCCATGCCCGTTGCTGCGTAAGCAGCAGCGGCTGGCGTAACCGCCTCGGAATGAGGCGGCGTCCGCCCACCCCGCTCCCCGGCCGGAGGTGGTGTCGGGCGTGAGAAAGCCGGGGTGCCGCACGGGATGCCGCTTACCGTGCGAAAGAGGCGCTTTCGGGCGCCAGCGGCTGGCTCAGCGTGTCCCCTTGGTCGGTCGTGGGGCCGCTGAGCGAGAATAAACGGCCGACTACGCTCGTAGAAGATCCGAGGGCTGACTCCTCCGGACGCGGGTTCGATTCCCGCCATCTCCACCAAACCACAACCGGCAGGCCGCGCGCCTGCCGGTTTGTTTTTTTCATTGAGGGCTCAAGCTGTATTCATCGGCGTGTTTTGCTCAGGCTTGTTTGATGATTTTTCGGTTGAGCAGATCTTCGATTTGTTCGGGCGAATAGCCCAGGGAGGCCAGAATTTCGGTGCTGTGTGCGCCCAACGCGGGTGCGGGTGTGCGCTCGCGGGAAGGCAAAAACGGAAAGGGGGAAGCAATGCCTGTGGGGCGGCCGGTTTCGTCTTCCAGCACCAGCCCGCGGTGGCGAATTTGGGGATGCTGGAGGGTTTCCTCATAATCCAGCACAGGCTCCAAGCACGCCTCGATGCCTTCAAACGTCTGTAGCCATTCGTCAAAAGTGCGGGTGCGGAAGAGGTCGGCGATCTCCGGGATGAGGTTGGGGTCCCATTGGCGGCTTTGCCAGTCTTCCCGTCCCACGGTGCGGCAGAAATTGCCCCATAAATGGGGTTCTATCGCGGCCAGAGAGAGGTAACGGCCATCGGATGTGGGGTAAACGTTGAAACAAGGAAGCCCGCCCGCGAGGGGCATTTTGCCCCGTTGAGGGCGGATGCCAGCCGCGAAGAACGGCCCGCCCGCGAGGGGCGCCATCCAGGCCACCACCGCGTCCATAAGGGCCATATCCAAATACATGCCCTGGCCGGTGCGTTCCCGGCCTAGAAGTGCAGCCAGAATGGCGATGGCCGAGAACGTCGCGCCGCCCAGATCGGCCAGCGGGATGGAGGGCGGAATGGGCGGCCCGTCGGCTGCACCATTCAGCCCCAACGAGCCGCCAATGGCCTGATAGTTCAGGTCGTGGCCCGCGCGATCGCGGTAAGGGCCGGTTTGCCCGTAGCCGGAGAGGGAAAGATAAACCAGCCGGGGATTGATTTCCCGCAGGGTTTCGTAATCCAGATGCCAGCGTTTGACCGCGCCCGGGCGGAAGCCTTCCACGAAAACGTCGGCTTCG
>JAADCW010000075.1 GCA_013154225.1 Chloroflexota bacterium | reverse complement strand
ATTCGCCAAAGAAGCGGGTCATGCCCACCGGCAGGGTCCACTTGTCGGTTGAACGGAGCAACACCAGGGGGAAGAAGAAATCGTTCCACAGAGGCACAAACTGGAACACCACCACCGTGGACAAAGCAGGGCGCACCAAGGGCAGCATGATTCGGCCAAAGATGGTAAATTCGCCCGCGCCATCAATACGAGCGGCCTCGCTCAGTTCCTGGGGCAACTGCCGGAAGAAAGAAGAAAGAATGAAGATGGAAAAAGGAATTCCCGTGGCCGCATAGACCAAAATCAACCCCAGGCGGCTGTCAATCAAGCCCAAATCGTTCAGCAATAGGAACAAAGGCACAATGGCCAGGCGGAAAGGCAGCATCAAGCCGGCCAGGAAGTAGGCCGAGAGGAACGCGCTCCCCTTGAACTGATACCGCCCCAAAATATAGCCCGCCAAGGCAGAAACTGCAGTCGCCAACAACACAGCGGCAACGGTAATGATCAGCGAGTTGAAGAAATAAGTGTTGAAATTGGCCTTTTCCCACGCTTTGACAAAACTCTGGAAACTGGGGGAAGTTGCCAGGCCTAAAGGGTTTTTGAAAATCTCTCGGGTGGGGCGCAAAGCATTGTTGACCACCAACAGCAGGGGGCCTAACACAATCGCGGCATAGCCCCACAAGAGCACCTGGGTGCCCACGGTCACCCAATCTATTTTCTTACGGCGTTGGGTTTTCTTGAAGATGCTCATCGCAGGTTCTCCTCCCAGCGGCGGAAAAGGTTGACCATAATCATGGAGACCCCAAAAATGAAGATGAACATCAGCACAGCCAGGGCCGAGGCCAGGCCAAAGGCATCCACCCCACCGCGGAAGGCCGTGCGATAGAAGACCAGGCCTAAGACGTCGGTCGAACCGGCTGGCTCACCATTCACCCCACCCATTGCCCAAACAATACCAAAGACGTTGAAGTTACCGATAAAAGTCAGCACGGTAACAATGCCAATCACCGGCAAGAGCAGGGGTAGTTCGATATGCCAGAAGAGCCGCCAGCGGGTTGCGCCGTCAATGCGGGCGGCTTCCCGAAGGTCTTCCCCAATGTTAGCCAAGCCCGCGGAAAACAAAAGCATGGGGAAACCCATCCACTGCCAGGCGTTAGCCAAAATGATAGATGGAAGCGCGGTGGCCGGATCACCCAACCACGGCCGAGCCCATGCGCCCAACCCCACGGCCTTGAGTATGCGGTTCACAGGGCCAAAAAGCGGATTGAGCATCAAACTCCACAAATAGCCCACCACCAGCGCGCTGATCAAATAGGGCATGGTGTAAACGGTTTGGAAAAAGCGCTTGCCAAAACGCTGGTTGTAGAGCAATTTGGCAAAAAACAGGCCCAAGGTATTTTGCACCAACATGGTGCCTACAAAGAAGTAAACGTTGTGGAGAAAGGCCCGCGGCAGTTGTTCGTTGAGCGGATAACGGGTAAACAGTTCCCGAAAATTTTGCAGGCCGACAAAAGAGCCTCGCGCCAGCCCTTTGAACTCAAAGAAACTAAAGTAGAAAGACTGGACCAAAGGCCAAATCATAAAAACGGTATAAAGCAAAAAAGCAGGCAAAATGAACAGCGCGATAACGCCCCAAGAGGGGGCGTTGGTGCCCACCCCTCGGGCGCGGGGGCTTTTTGATGCTGGCCGTTTTCGGAAAAATCGTCGGGACAGAGGCATACCCACGCTCCACGATGAAAGAAGTATGGCGGGGCAGCACGCTACGGCTGCCCCGCCAAGGTTTCAATGTTGGGTTGTTACTTCTTCTGCGGCTTGAACCACTGGGAGATACCTTCTTGCAGGCTCTGAGCCACCTCTTCGGCGGTCATTTCGCCCAAGAGCATCTTTTGGATGCCGTTCCCCATCAGGGTCGTGCCCGAAGGATCGCCATAGCGGAAGTCCACCAGCAGCATGTAGGAAGCCGGGGTTTCAGCATAGAAATCGGCAAACTTCTGCAGCAGCGGATCCGTGGGCTTGGCCTGGGGCAGCGGAGAAAGTTGCTTGATCTTTTCGGTGAACATCTGCGCAAACTCGGGCGTGCCCATCCATTCTACCAGCTTAATGGCCTCTTCTTTGGCGTCACTGTTGGCATTCACGCCGTAGGAGCCATCCATCCAGCCGGGGGCCAAGGGGCCGTCGTGCACCGAATTGGGCGCGGGCGGCACGCGGAAGACGCCGATGTTCATTTCGGGGGCCTGGTCGCGCCAGAAGCCGACCTCAAAGGAACCGCCGATGAAGATCGCGGCCTGGCCGGTGATGAAGAGGGTGCGGGCGTCCTGATAACCTACACCAACCACATGCTCAGGCATGTAGGGCTGAAGGTCTTTCACCAACTGAATGGAAGCCACGTAGTCGGGGTCGGTGAAGTCAGTTTCGCCAGCCAGGATTTTCTTTTCAAACTCAGGACCACCATAGCGCGGCGCGCCAACCGTGTCGTGCACGATGGGCAGCATCCACGTGTCTTTGGCAGGCACAGCCAGAGGAATGTAGCCAGCCTCTTTGATTTTGTCCAGGGCCTGGATGAATTCGTCCCAAGTCTGGGGCTCGCTCAAGCCCAGCTCGTCAAAAATATCTTTGTTGTAGTATGCACCGAGCACCTGAATGCCAAACGGCACGCCGTAGATATGGCCGTCTTTGATGCCCATTGCACCCTTGAGGATGTCGGGGGTGAAGTTTTCAAGGGTCTTGACCTTGCCATCCAGGGGCACCAATTGGCCGGCTTCCACCAAAGGCTGCAGGCCGCCGTAAGCGCGCAATTGCACCACGTCGGGGCCGCCCTCGCCGGTCAGGCCGGTGGCCAGAATGTTGTTGTAATCCGTAGCCACAAAGGGCACGAATTCCACGGTCACACCAGGATGCTCTTTTTCATAGACGTCAAAGATTTCGTTGTAGGCCTCTTCATCCTCGGTGCGCCACGACCACACGGTCAGGGTGACGTTCTTTTCAGGTTCGGGAGCCTGGGTGGCTTCCTCGGTTGGGGCCTCGGTGGCCTCGGCGGGCGCCTGGGTGGCGACCTCTTCTTGCGGCGCGGCGGTCGGCTGAGGCGTCGCGGCCTGCCCGCAGGCGGCCAATGTCATTGCCAAAAGCGCCGCAACCAGCAACATCACAAAGGTGATTTTCTTAGACACTTTCTTCTCTCCTTAGAAAAATTTGGGTGGAAAAACGGATGGTGGGGGGAAGTCAGGGCTTGAGTTCACATGGCATACCTCCTGTGGTTCAACCAGCACTTAGTTCAGCCTGGAACACATAGCGATCTGCACGATAGGCCGATTCGGTGTATTCAAATGGACGCCCCCAAGCATCATAAGTCACGCGCTTGTTGCGCAACACGGGCGCTCCTTCAGGGATCTGGAGCAGTTCCCGTTCTCTGTGACTGCACAGGTCAGCACCAATTTTTTGCACAGCCCGCGCGGGGGTGAGATGATATTTTTCGGACAAAATCTGATAAAGGGAATTGTTTTCAAAATCTTCGGTAAGCAGGTTTTCGACACCGTTAAAATAAAGATGGCTGGTTTCCAGGGCTATGGGTTCGCCGCCTGCCAGGCGCAACCGTTCCAGCAATACAATTTTCTTATCGGGGGGAATCTGAAGGGCACGGCGGGCCAACACCGGCGGTTCAATCAGTGCCAAACGGATAACTTTGGCGCCTGGCTTGAGGCCCCGGGCCTTCATATCTTCGGTAAAACCTGTAAGGCGGGTCAAGCCGTGCTCGATTTTAGGCTCAGCGACAAACGTGCCCCGCCCGGGTTCACGGCGCAAGATGCCTTCGATGGCCAGTTCACGCAGGGCCTGGCGGGCAGTCATGCGGCTGATGTGGTACTGCTCGCTCAACTCCCGCTCAGAGGGCACCATATCGCCGGGCTTCCACTCGCCCGAGGCAATTTTCTCGCGCAATAATTCCTTGAGTTGAAAATAAAGCGGAAGGGGATAATTTTTATCGAGCATGGAAGCGGCTGCCTTGGGAAAATTGGTATAGTGGTTCAGTGGTCTATACCAGTATAGCGAACCCCAAAGGAAATGTCAAGCAGGAAATCGGGCATTTAGACAAAAATCTGGACAATTGACTTTGCATCTGCTGGCACACCAATATACCCTCATTTGAAGCATCCGCAAAAACACGGCGTGATTGCAAGTTGTCTTGCACGCCTACCGCCTTGTTCAAACTCGGCGTTTGCTTCCATTACACCACTACACTGCTGAAAAGAGACTGGCTACCTGACACAAAAGTTGCGCAACAACTGGAAATCTTGTAAAAC
>JAADCW010000161.1 GCA_013154225.1 Chloroflexota bacterium | reverse complement strand
AATCAAAAACCGGACTTTTGGCTCAGGCATCGCCAACAACCCTCCGGCGGCAGAGCCGCAAACTCAACCGTGGCTTATTGGCGCGGCATGGGCCCCGGCTCGCGGTCGCTACGCTCCCTTGGCCGGGGACACGGAATGTTGGATGTGGGGTGCAGGAAGTAGGTGGCAGGAATAATCAGTTTCGTGTTTTGAAAAGGGACTGGCCTACTTAAGCACCCCCTCCCTCCTAGCCCAACCTAACAGCCGATGGCAAAGTTCTTTGTAGCTTCCTCCGTTGAAGCACCATCCGCATTCCTTGAGGAAGTAGTAGAAGTGCTTGCGCGGAATGCCGTTGTATCTGCGTAGATGTCGTTTTGCCTGATTCCTGAAGTTTTAGGGTGTCGTTGATATGGCGTCTGTTTTCTTCTCCATCAGCAAAACCTTTGCCGTGGTCTATGCGATGGTGATGAAAAGCTAGAAACGTCCAATACGTCATGGCTGGTAAAGCTGTCGGTATAGACGATGCTGTCGGGCCCACTAGGGACTCAATGATGGGCATGAGCGTCGTTGCCTTCGCGTTCGGTATAGAGAGCTTGTAGACACACCCACCGCGCTTAAGCAAACCGAACGCCGGCACCTTTCCTGCAGCTCCTCTACCTCTCTGCCTCGTTTGTCCTTGCGCCTGCCGTCAAAGTAACTTCCTCTACTCTTTCGGCTGCTTTCACTTACCTCTTTTCGTCTACTTCCGCCCACTCCACTCTTCAGTGCAAGCGTGGCGGCCTTCTCCATCTCCTCAGCAACGATCGTGCGCAAGACAAAGTAAAAGCGGTTCACCGTGTTGCGGTTCACGCTCACCAATTCGACAAGCTCAATTACTGCTCGTGTTGTTTAGTGCTGCTTGCAACGAGGTGTTCGAGCAAACGCAGACGCTTGGCCTTGCTGAGTCGGCTCTTTCTCGTGTACACCGCTGGTAGCTTAACCTCATGGGGGTGTTAACTTGGCTGAAATTTCATTTCATTTAGCAACAAAAGGCGTACAGTCAAGCCCAGCCCCTTCAGGCTGGGCTTGACTAGCGCAAGCATGGATATATTATGGACTGGTTACATTGAGCTTCAGATTGGAGTAGGCTTTTTGGGTTTCGGATTCGGCTACTACTCTTAAGTCGTAACTCCCGGTTCCAAAGCTCGAATCGACGTTGATGGCTAAGGTGATGGGATCGCTAGGGAATTCAACAACTCCTGGATCTAAAGTAACACCTTCAATCTTATTGCTACTGAGATCCTCTAAGTAGAAGGAAACTTCTCCTTCGAAGCCGTTGAACACATCCGGCGTCAACTCAATGGAGGCTGTACCGCCTTGCTCAACCGATATTTCATCTGGGTCGATGCTTATGTAGTAACCTGGCACCGGTTTTCCGCCAGTACCCAGGTACAAGGTAGTGATTTCATCGGGGCTCAGGGCTCTGTTGTAGACCCTGAACTCGTCTATTGCTCCAGTGAACGGGTACCAGCTATCGGAGAATTTCCCAATGTAGAGATCCTGGCCATTCATCTTTCTAAAAGAGGCAGGGCAAGCGTTGTCTGTGTACTTAATGCCGTCAAGGTACACTTTGACCCCGTCTTTGGAAAGCGTTATGACGAAATGAGTCCAATCGCCCACCGATTTATCTATCGGCCTATTGACCATGGTCTTTTTATCGCAGTTGTAGTACCAGTCATCGAACGTCTGAAGAGAGGCACCAACTGAACCGGTGGTGTAAATATAATATTGGCCAGCAGCCCCCACTCTATCATGGCTCTTAGCAAAAACAGCCCCGCCGCCCATATTGGTCACCGTACGCCCCCAACCATCCATGGCCACGTAGTCATCCACGCGCACCCATGCTGCAAAGGTGGCTCCCTTATCTTCGTCAAATTGCAGGCTGGACGAGTTGGGGATGTGTATATGGCCCGGATCGTTGGGGCCGCCGAATATTGCTGCTAGTCCAATCTTCCCAGGGCCGAATGAAACGCTGCTGGTTGGAGTGCCGTCATTACCGTATTCGGTGCTATCTACACCGTCACCTTCGAACTCATAGTATGCGACCAGGCCATCAGTTGGAATTCCAACAACATCCAGTTTGATCTCTACCGCTTCCTCTACTTGGCCGCTAACGCCTTTAAGCATTAGATCGTAAGTTCCAACGGGGACGCTACTGTCGACGCTGATGGTCAATTCTTCAGACGTTTGAGTGGAGCTATTGACTACAACGTACGCCGGATCAATGGCGATACCTGCTGGAGCATCCGTGCCGTCAGTGTATTCGAAGGAAAGCACAATGGTTCCCGTGAAGGCTAGCCTAGGTGTAATGGTAAGGGTAACCTGCTCGCTACCCCCTTGGGGAATAGCAATATCGCTCGGATCGACGCTCATTTCAAAGCTAAGCATTGACAAAGCGTCATCTAGGTACTTTTGATCACATGAAGATATGAACATAGTCAAGACAAATAACGTTAAAAAGAACTATGGAATATTTGCCTATATTGTTTTTCATGGCCTACCTCCTGGCACTTCAGCTTACAATTTCTATTTAGCATAAAAATATCTTGTTTGCAAACTAAAGTGAACAAACATATACGTCATAGGCTTTATAGAATAGACTTAAAGAGAAATCTACTATAGCGAAAACTTAACAAGCTTTTCTTCGCATTAATCACAATAAGAACGCCCCAACTAGAAACATCCGTTAGAGAATCTTCTTCCCCAACAAACTGGCCGCCAGCTCGACTACTATCTGCGCCGTGCGGTTGCGCTCGTCGAGAATCGGGTTGACCTCCACCAGGTCGAGGCTGGTAACTATGCCGGCGTCGGCCAGCAGTTCCATTAGCAGATGGGCCTCGCGGTAGCTGAACCCGCCGGGAACCGGCGTACCGACGCCCGGGGCAACGGTCGGGTCGAGTACGTCGGCGTCGAAGGAAACGTGGACTCGCTCGAGCCCCTGCATCTGCGCAATCACGTTGGCGGCAATGTTGGGGATCCCCATCTTGTCTACTTCCTTCATGGTGTAGACCGCCACCCCGGCCCGGCGCAGCAGCTCGCGCTCGCCAGGATCGACGCTGCGCACGCCAATCAAGACCACGTCCGACGGCCGCACCTTGGGCGCCGGCCCGGCAATCTCGGTTAGCCGCGAGTCGCCCAAGCCAGCCAGGGCCGCCAGCGGCATCCCGTGAATGTTGCCGCTGGGGCTGGTTTCTGGGGTGTTGAAGTCGGCGTGGGCGTCGATCCAGATCAGGCCGGTACGGCCGCGCTGGCTGAGACCGCTAACCGAACCGATGCTAATCGAGTGATCGCCGCCCAGAATCACCGGAAACGTCTCCGCCGGCATTTCCTGCAGCCGCCGCGCCAGAACGTCACAGGCCTGACGAATCGCCCCCAGGTGGTGCAGGCCGCCAGGAGCGCCGCCGTTGGTCTTGAGGGTTTCCACCACCGGCACGTCTATGTCGCCGACATCGTTGACCGAGTAGCCTAAAGACGAGATCTCCTCGTGCAAGCGAGCGTAACGAATGGCGCTGGGCCCCATGTCGACCCCGCGGCGGCCGGCCCCGAGATCCATGGGAACGCCGATGATGGTTGCCTGTTTCACGAACCGCATTGTAACAGAAAAAAGCTGTGATTTTGCCGTTTGCATCTTATTTCTTTAGGTATGCATACCTTTGCATACGGCTTGACCTGGTTACCCTCGGGGCGTATACTTACAAGGATGGACGTACGCGATCTGCAAAGCATCAACCTCGCCAGCATCATCAAGGAACCCGGTTCGGCCTCGGCCGACGGGGTTATCCATGACGAGATAATCGCTGGCGATGACAAACTACCCCTCGAGGGCGATACCCGCTGGAGCGTAACCGTTTCCAGCGCCGGTGACGAATACTGGCTCTCCGGCGAGGTCCACGGCACCGTCTTGATGGAATGCCGTCGCTGCCTCAAGCCGACCCCGCAAAAGATCGACGCCTACTTCCAGCACCTGCTGGAGTACCACCCCGAGGTCGAGAAGCTCACCATGATCGACGACGAAGAAGGTGAGGAAATATACCACTTTGGCGACCCAAACCTCGACCTCAGCTTCTTCATCTCCCAGGCCTTCGCCCTGGCCATGCCGCTAACCGCTCTTTGCGACGAATCGTGCAAGGGCCTCTGCCCGGTCTGCGGCGCCGACCTCAACACCACCGACTGTGGACACGTAACCCAGGCCAGCGTTCCCGGCGCTCTGGCCGACCTCGGCAAATTCCTGGACGAGGTGTAGAGAAAACCCCCGGCGAATGCTATAATGCGCCGGTATGCCCCTCGCGGGCCCCATAGGAGGAAAAGATGGCGAAGCACCCTGTACCCAAAAAGAAAACT
>JAADCW010000220.1 GCA_013154225.1 Chloroflexota bacterium | reverse complement strand
AGGCCGACCAGACCAAATTTGATCGTCGCACACGCGGCCGCAACGCGCGGCCAGGGTTCGCTGGCTGTGCCTTGGGTGAGCATCCGAATCAAAGCAACGTTTTCCACCGCGTCCAACCCGGCCGCGACCCAAACGGCCCAGGCCAAGCCAACCCCGAGGCGTTCCCAGGGGCCGTGCCAGGCCGCACCGACAAGCACACATCCCAGGCCGATGGCCAGAGCATAAAGCACCATGAAGAGATAGTCTATGCCCAGGCTGAGGCCGGCAAACACACGTGCCTTGGCAGACCATGCGCCCAGGATGTTTTGTGCTGCGGCCACACTTCCCGCAGTTTCAAAGGAAACAATGCCTTGGGGAGATGCCTGGGTTTGCAGAGGTTTGTCCCACGCGCTGATGACGGCAAACACGATCAGCGTGGCAATGGTCAGACCAACGAAGGCCTTGAGCCAATATTTTTCCTGGAGCCAGCCGAAAGGATGGGACATGAGGTTCTCCTTTTGTTATGGGGAACTGATATCGCGCGGAAAAAACAAACCTCAGCCGTGTGAAGAGGCGGCTGAGGTGGAATTTTAGGGAAAAGGCCGCCTAAACGGCAAGGCCAGCCTTGCAAACGTTAGGCGAGGGCTTCATTCCAACACGGGCGGCGGAGGGGGCGGGGCTTCTTCTTGCGCTGTCCAGCGCGCCACCAGGGTGCCGCCCAAGGCAGCGATGGCAATGTCAATGAGGCCAAAGCATACCCCAGCGCCCAACCCGCCCATGTAATAAAGGGCGATTTCAGAGCCTGGCGCGGAAGGGGAAGGGGGTTGGAGCCAGCCGCCTTGCGAGGGCACGTGTTGGATGATAACCAAGGCCAGCAGGCCGCCAATGATTTGTCCCACCAACAAGAGCACGCCAGCCACCGCGCCGCCCAGCGCGCCATCTTTGCCGGCTTGGGCTTTGCCCACGGCCTGATGGCCGATCAAATACCCCACGACCGCGCCCGCGATGAGGGAGACGCCTGGCCCACAAAGCCCCAACAATGCGGAGATACAGGCATTGGTCACCAAACCTATGGCGCCAACGAGAAGACCAAACTTGACCGGCTTTGACATTTTTCCCTCCTTGTGGTCTGGGTCGGAGATGCGGGTTATTCCCAAGTGCGTGTATCGCGAATTGGGGCCGCGTCGTCTGGAAGCGAGGCCACGCGGCGGACTTCCAGACGGAATTTGAGGGCGTCGCGCGCGGTTTCTGCAATGGTTGCCTCCAGGCTTTCGGCCGCGTGGGGCGCGACGATTTCCAGGGTGAGGTAGTCTTTGTGGGCTTCGCGCGTAATCACAGCTTGCCAGCGTTCCACTTCGGGGAAGCGTGCCATCAGGTCGCGCAGCTGGCGGGGGTGGAGGAACATGCCGCGCACTTTGACTGCATCGCCCACACGGCCCAGCCAGCCCACCAGCCGCGGGCTTTCAAGGCCGCATGTGCAGGGCTCGGTGGCAAGGGCCGAAAGGTCGCCGGTGCCGAAGCGCACCAGCGCGTAGGTGTCGTGCAATACGGTGACCACCACTTCGCCGACTTCGCCAGGCGGCAGGGGTTGGCCGGTGTTGATGTCGCAAATCTGCACGATAACGTCATCGGGCACGTGCCAGCCGTTCTCGGCCTCACATTCGTAGCCCAGGTTGCCGCATTCCGCGGTGCCGTAGCCCTGGCGCACGGTGGTAACACCCCGCTGTTGCAGTTCCGCTCGCAGGGAAGGCGGCAGGGGTTCCGCGGTCACAAAGGCTTTTTCTACCTTGAGGGGCAGGCCCAGCGCGTCGGCTTTGTCCAGCAGGGCTTTGAGGTAGGAAGGCAGGCCCACGTAGCCCGTCACGCCCAGCGCGTGCATGGCGCGCACCTGCTGTTCCTGATTACCAACACCGCCGGGGAGCACAGTACAGCCCACCGCGCGCAGGCCCTCTTCAAACATCGCGCCCGCGGGCGTGAGGTGGTAACCAAACGCGTTGAGCACCACGTCGCCCGGGTGGAAGCCCGCGGCCCGCAGGGCAGAAGCCCAGCGCCAATAGTCGGGCACGTTGGCTTCGGGTTCGTAAATGGGCCCAGGGGATTGGTAAACCCGTTTGAGCGCGCTGATCTCTACGGCAAGCAGGCCGCCAAAGGGTGGATTTTCGGCCTGGAGCGCGATGAGGTCGTCTTTGCGGAGTACCGGGATGCGGGCCAGATCGTCGGGGGTGCGGATGTCTTCGGGCGTCAGCCCCGCGGCTTCCATGCGGCGGGCAAAGGCTGGCGCGTGCGCGGTCAGATGGGCGATGAGTTCGGTAAGATGCTGGGTCATGATTCCTCGGAAAAGTGCGGTGTGGCAGGAGCCACGGGCGAGGGGGTTAGGAAAGCCAGCGTTTGCGGCGTTTGTAGTGCTTGACGTCGCGGTAGGATTTGCGTTTGCCGACTTCAGTCAGGCCCAGGTAGAATTCGCGGACGTCTGCGTTTTCCTTCAGTTCTTCGGGTGTGCCTTCCAGCACGATGCGTCCGCTTTCCATAATGTAGGCATAATCGGCAACTTGCAGGGTCAGGTTGGCGTTTTGTT
Source organism: Chloroflexota bacterium (assembly GCA_013154225.1). Lineage (GTDB taxonomy): Bacteria > Chloroflexota > Anaerolineae > Anaerolineales > DRMV01 > DRMV01. The sequence goes on along the minus strand of JAADCW010000220.1, from coordinate 16,185 downwards.
CCACCAGCAAAATGGTGGTGCCTTGTTCCTTGTTGATGCGTTGGACAATCTCGAAGATTTCCTGCACCAGCAGAGGGGCCAGGCCCAGCGAAGGTTCGTCAAGGAGCATGAGTTTGGGGTGCGCCATGAGCGCGCGGCCAATGGCGAGCATTTGCTGTTCGCCGCCGGAAAGGTAACCAGCCACTTGTTTGTAGCGCTCTTTGAGCCGCGGGAAGTAGGTGTAAACCATTTCCAAATCCTGGCTGAGGGAGCCGCGGCCGTGGCGGGTGTAGGCCCCCGCGATGAGGTTTTCTTCCACGGTGAGGTGTTCGAAAACCCGTCGGCCTTCCATCACCTGGAAGATGCCCATCCGCACGATTTCTTCAGGATCTCGGTTGTGGATGGGTTCGCCCAGGAATTCGATGGAGCCATCGGTTACTTCGCCGTCTTCGGGTTTGAGCAGGCCCGAGATGGCTTTGAGGGTGGTGGTTTTTCCGGCACCATTGGCACCCAACAGCCCCACGATTTTGCCTTGGGGCACTTGCATGGACATGCCTTTGAGCACCAGGATGACTTTGTTGTAGATTACTTCGACATTGTTGAGGCTGAGCATGGCATCCTCGCTGGGGAAAACTTAGGGATCAGGCAGGCCAACGAAAAGGGCAGGGAAAGGGGGGATCCACCTGAGGGCGCATCCCCCCTTGGGTATGCGGTTTTTACGGGGCCGAGATGTAGTCGGTGACGCGCGTCCACTTCCCGTCTTTCACCATGTAGATGCGGAGCGCGGTGCTACCGCGATGGCTTTCGGGCGTGAAGGTGATGGGCGCGGTCACGCCGCCGGTGTCAAAGTCTTTGATGGTTTCCAGCGCGGCTTTGATGTTTTCGCCGGTTACGGGTTTGCCTTCTTCGACCACCCGGCGGATACCTTCGGTCATCACAGCCATTGTCCACCAACCTTGGACGTAGTGCAGGCCCTTGTCGTCCAGGCTGGAGCCGTGTTCCTTGAGCCACTGGGCCGGGGCTTCGTGGCCGGGCACGGGGTCGCTGGGCGGGGTGAAGGGCAGGGTGCCATACACACCCTCGGCCGCGTCGCCCGCCAGGTTGATGAAGCCTTCATCCGCGCACCAGTTCATGTTGATGAACTTGATTTTGTCCATCAGCCCCTGGTTCTTCGCGTCTTTGACGAGCACGGCCGCGGGGCTGGAGACGGTGTGGATGATCACATAGTTCGCGCCAAATTTCTGAATTTGGGCCAGTTCCGCGACGTAGTCGGTCGCGCCCTTGGGCATGGCGATGTGCATGAAGTCCACGCCTTGGGATTGGGCAAAGGCTTGGGCATCGGCCACGGGGGATTCACCAAAGGGGCTGTCGTGGTGAATCAAAGCGACTTTGGGCATCCCCTCGTTGCCCGCGGCTTTCCAATCCTGGATTGCCCACTGAATGGCGATGATGGCCTGGTCAGAATAGGTGACGCCGATGAGGAAGTTGTAGGGCGCTTTCTGAATATCGAGCAGGTTGGCAGAGTAAGATGCCGACATGAAGGGAATCTTGTCTGCCGCAATCTTGGAACGCAGGGCTTCGGTATCGCCCGTGCCCCAGCCCTGGAAGGCAACCACGCCTTCGTTGACGAACTGGGAATAGAGTTGTTCGGCCTGGTCAACTTTGTAGGCGTAGTCTGCCCACACCAGGTCAATCTTGCGCCCGTCGATGCCGCCATTGGCATTCAACCAGTCCACATAGCCGCGCACGCCTTCGCTGTAGGGCGTGCCAACGTCTGAAGTGGGGCCGGTCAGGTCAAAGATGGCGCCGACTTTGATGTCGGTGTTGGCTTCGCCGCCACCGCCGCCGCCACAGGCGCTCAGCAGTACGGCTGCCAGCACCACCAGGGCGACTACCAGGGACCATTTGGAACGCATACTTCACCTCCTGAGTTGGTCGGAAAAAGAGAACAGGATGGAAAAACGAGGGGATGGGGGAATTTGTCGCTTCACACTTGCTTCATAGCACCTCCTGGGTGGGGTTAATAACTGAATGGCCAAAGCCTGAAGTAATCTTTGATGTCTTCCCATAGTTTTTTGATGCCTTCGGGCTCCAAAATCAGGAAGAGGATAATCACCAGGCCAAACGTGGCTTGCTGGATGAAGGGCATGATGGACGTAATCTGCGGGAACACACCGCGCAGGGAGCGCCCCAAGTTGTTGAGCACCGCGGGAAGCAGGGTCATGAACGTGGCCCCAAAGAGGGAGCCGGAAACCGAACCCAGCCCGCCGATGATGATCATGGCCAGGTAGAGCACGGAAACGTCAATGGTGAAGCGTTCCCAGGTGACGATGCTGCGATAGTGGGCGATGAGCGCGCCCGAAAGGCCCACGAAGAACGATGAGAGGGCAAAGGCGAGCAGTTTGTAGCGGAACAGGTTGATGCCCATGACTTCGGCTGCGATGTCTTGATCGCGGATCGCGATGAAGGCCCGGCCGTAGTGGGTGCGGAACAGGTTGACGGTCATGAGCGCGGTGATGCCCACCAGACCCCAGGCCAACCAGTAGAAGTTGAAGTCGGAGTTGATGCGGATGCCAAACAGCATGGGGTCAGGCACCACCAGGGCTTCCACGCCGCCGGTGAGGGCTTTCCAGTGGGTAACGACCCAGAGGATGATTTCTTGCGCTGCCAGGGTGGCGATGGCCAGGTAAAGCCCTTTCAACCGTAGGGAAGGGATGCCAAACAGGGCGCCCACAGCCGCGGTGACCAGGCTGGCGATGATGATGGAAAGCCACCACGGCAGACCCAACCGCACGGTGACCAGCCCGGCAGTGTAGGCACCCACGGCCATAAAGCCACCTTGACCCAGGCTAATTTGGCCAGTGTAGCCAGTGAGGATGTTGAGGCCAATGGCGCCAATGGTGGCAATGGCCACCTGGTTTGCCAGGGTCAGGGTGTAGCGGCTGGCAAAGAAGGGGAATACCAGGATGAAGAGGATGAACAGCGCCAGGCGAATTTTCTGCGCAGGTGTGCGGCGCAGTGCCATGTCGGATTCGTAAGAGGTGTGGAAAATGCCAGAGACCATAAGGGCTCGCTCCTCAAAAGGGGTGGAGAAGAGGCAGATGGAAGGTTACACGCGCTCGATGATTTCCTGGCCAAAGAGGCCGTAGGGGCGCACCATGAGGATGATGATGAGCACAACAAAGGAAATCACCTGATTGAGCCCCATGCCGATGTAGCCGCCGACGTAGGCTTCCAGCAGGCCGATGATGAGGCCGCCGATGATCGCGCCGGGGATGGAGTCCAACCCGCCGAGGATGACCACAGGGAACACCCGCAGGCCAAAGCCGGCCAGCTCGGGCCCCACGCCCACGATGTTGGCCACCAGTGCGCCGCCGATGGCCGCGGTGACCGCGGCAATGGACCACGCCCACGCGAAGATGCGCTTCACGCTGATGCCCATGCTCATCGCGGCTTGCTGATCATCGGCCACAGCCCGCATGGCAATGCCCTCTTTGGAGCGGGTGAAGAACAGGTTGAAGAGCACCAGCATGAGCACGGCAATGCCGATGGCCCACAGCCGGTCTGCACCTACGGTCGCGCCGAGGATGTGCACCGGCTTGCTGGGAATGAACGGCGGAAACGCCCGGGGTTGGTTGCCCCAAATGGTGCTCACAATGGCCCGCAGCAAACTGCTCAGGCCGATGGTAGCCATGATGACCGAAATGATGGGCTCACCAATAAGCGGGCGCAGGACCAGCCGTTCGACCAACACACCGATGGCCACAGCCACCAGCAGGGTGATGACCAACCCGATGGTCCACGGCAGGTGAAACTGCACGATCATGGAAAAGAGCACGTACGCACCAATGAGGAGGAATTCGCCCTGGGCAAAGTTGATGACATCGCTGGATTTATAGATGAGCACAAAGCCCAGCGCAGCCAGGGACAGAATAGCCCCATTGGTCAAGCCGGTGAGGGTGAGTTGGATGAACAAATCCATCGTCGCTTCTCCTAATCGCCCGTGTCCACTTCTTCGATGCGGAGGTGGGTGCGGATGGTGGCGGTGCGGCCGTCCTGGTAGGTAATCACGGTTTCGACTTCTACCTTGTCCTGGTCGCCGTAAAGGGCGTCAATGAGTTCCTTGTAGCGCTCGGCAACCAGGCGGCGGCGCACCTTGCGGGTGCGGGTGAGTTCCGCGTCGTCCGCGTCCAGTTCCTTGTGTAACAACAGGAACCGACGGATTCGGGCCGCGGGCGGCAGGTCGGCATTGGCCTGAAGGACGTGCTGTTTGATAATTTCATACACTTCAGGCTTTTGCGCCAGGTCGGTGTAGGTGGTGTAGGGCACTTGATGGTTTTCAGCCCATTTACCCACGTTGGCAAAGTCAATGTTGATGAACGCGGTGACAAAGGGCCAATCGCCGCCAAAGACCACGGCTTCCCGGATGTAGGGGCTGAATTTCAGCTTGTTTTCAATGAACTGCGGGCTGAATTTGGTGCCGTCGTGCAGGGTCATGACGTCTTTGGCGCGGTCAATCACGATGAGGTGGCCATCTTCGTCGAAGTAGCCAGCATCGCCAGAGTGCAGCCAGCCTTCCTCGTCAATGGCTTCTGCGGTGGCTTCAGGGTTGCCGTAATAGCCCTGCATCACCGCGGGGGAACGCATCAGGATTTCGCCGCTTTCCTCGATCTTGACTTCGGTTTCAGGAATGGGCAGACCCACGGTTTGGAACTTGATATCGCCGTCGCGGTGCACCACCGCGATACCGCCGATTTCGGTCTGGCCGTAGATTTGTTTCAAATTCACGCCCAGCGCGTGGAAGAAGCGGAAGATATCGGGCCCCAAGGCCGCGCCGCCGGTGTAGGCCCGTTTGAGCCGCCGCAGGCCGAGTTGATCTTTGATGTTTTGGAACACCAGCCAATCGGCCAGGAAGTAGAGAATCTTCAGCTTGGTGGACGGCGTCTCTTTGCGGAAACGGGTGTCGGCCATGCGGTAGCCGATGGGCAGTGCCCAGTTGTACATCATGCGCTTGAAGGGCGTGGTATCTTCGATTTTGACCTGCACCTGGCTGACCAGGCTTTCCCAAATGCGGGGCGGGCTGAACATCATCTGAGGCCCGATTTCCCGCATGTCGTGTTGCACGGTTTCGGGCGCTTCAGGGAAGTTGACCTTGAAGCCAATGTAGAGCCCGCAGGCCACAGAACTCATTTGCTCGCCGATCCATGCCAGCGGCAGGAAGGAGACGAATTCGTCGTCGGGTTCCAGGGGGTCCACAGCCATCAGGTTGCGGGCCATGCTGATGAGGTTGTCGTGGGTGAGCATGGCCAGTTTTGGCCGCGAAGTCGTGCCCGACGTGGTGGAAAGCAGGGCCAAATCAGAACCTTTGCCTTTGGCGATTTGCTCTTCAAAGAAATCAGGGTGTTTTTCCGCGTATTCCTTGCCAATGGCTTCCACATCCAGGAAATAGATGAGGAAGTCTTCGGTGTAGTTGCGCAGGCCCTTGGGGTCGTAATAGATGACCTTGTGGACGCGACCTTCCAGCCGGTCCCAGATTTCCAGCATTTTGTCAACCTGCTCCTGGTCTTCGGCCACCACAAACGTGGCGTCGGAGCGGTTGACGATGTCGAAGACTTCGTCGGCCACGGAATCTTGGTAGATGCCGATGGATTTGGCGCCCATGGCTTGGGCGGCCAGTTCGGCGAAAACCCATTCGGGGCGGTTGTCGCCGATGATGGCCACGGTATCCTGGGGTTTCAGGCCCAGGGCGTGCAGGCCCAGGGCAAAATGCTTGACATGGTCGTAGTATTCCTGCCAGGTGATGGGCTGCCAAATGCCGTAGATGCGTTCGCGCAAGGCCACGCGGTCAGGGGCTTCCTTGGCGCGCAAGGCCAGATATTGGGGAAGGGTCTCAATCATGGGAGCCTCCTGCGCCGAAGGGGAAGAGGGCGTGTTCTTCACCCAGGTAGGCTTGGATGACCAGCGGGTTACTGCGGACTTCGTCGGGGGTGCCTTCGGCAATCTTCTGACCGAAGTTGAGCACCGCGACCCGGTCGCTGATGTCCATGACCACGCCCATGTCGTGTTCGATGAGCACGATGGTGACGCCGTGTTCCTCGTTGATGTCCAGGATAAAGCGGGCCATGTCTTCCTTTTCTTCGGAGTTCATGCCGGCCATAGGCTCATCCAGCAAGAGGATGGCTGGTTTCATGGCCAGCGCGCGCCCCAGTTCGACGCGCTTTTGAAGCCCGTAGGCCAGGGTGCCCACTTTTTTGTCGCGGATGGATTCGATTTCCAGCAGGTCAATGATGTCTTCGACAAATTCCCGGAAGGCAATTTGCTCGCGCTGAGCAGGGCCCCAATAGATCAGGCAGCTCAGCAGGCCGCTTTTCATGTGCACATGGCACCCGGCCAGCAGGTTGTCGAGCACGGTCATGTGGCGGAAGAGTTCGATGTTCTGGAAGGACCTGGCAATACCCAGGCGGGCGATTTGGTGCGGGCGAAGTTTGATGAGGTCGTGCTCTTCTTGCCCGTCGTTGAACATGATGCGCCCGCGTTGGGGTTTGTAAAGCCCGCTGATACAATTGAGCAGGCTGGTTTTGCCGGCCCCATTCGGGCCGATGATGGCCAGAATTTCGCTTTGCCGCACCTCTAAATTGATGCCGGTGAGGGCGGCAACACCGCCGAAACTCAAGTGCACATTCTCGATGCGCAGTTGGGTTTCGCCGGGTTGCAAACGACTGCTGTTGAGCGTGTGGCGGAAACCTCGCAGCATGGCAACTCCTGGCTTGGAAGGGGAGGGAGAAAGGGCGTGGGAAACAAACGGCGCTTGGCAGAAATTTAACCTGCCATTAAGGAAAGATGTGATCAGTATTGCATATCTTTAGTGAAAAGTCAACATACTTTGATATGCGCAACCGGTGCAGGGGAGGGGATATGGCCGGTTTCCCAAGGGGCAAAGTCAACGCCCCTGCCAAGCAATGGGCACCCGCGGCGCGGAGCCCGTGCGGCAGGGGCGCACGGTGGTTAGACAATAAGTTCAGCAGCCTGGGCCGCGCCGGCATCCAGCGCTCGGTAGTTCGCCTCCAGCAAATACTGCTTGCGTTCGGGGAGGTGTTCCTTCAGCGCGGTCTTGACCTGTTCCAGAGTGAGCACAGGCAGTTGGGTGAGCAGAGCGCCCAGCATGACCATGTTGGCCATGCGGCGGTCGCCCAGGTCTTCGGCAATGTGGTTGGCCTTGAGTATGATGGCGCGGACGTCGTCTCGCTCGACTTCGCGATTGAGGAGCGAGGCGTTGGCTACAATCAGGCCGCCAGGCACAACCTGGGGTTCGAATTTATCCAGCGAGGGTGCGTTGAGGGCCATCAACACCTGCGGGTGCGCGACCAGCGGGGAGCCAATTTCCTCATCCGCGATGATGACGGTGCAGTTGGCCGTGCCGCCCCGCATTTCTGGGCCGTAGGAAGGGAACCAGGTGACTTCGTAGCCGGAGTCCATTGCGGCATAAGCCAAGACCTGCCCGGCGAAGAGCACCCCTTGACCACCAAACCCGGCGATTAAGATTTCGGTTTGCACACTACACCTCCTTGTTTACACCCGCAGTTTTTGCAGTTCGGGCGCGACTTTGTAATCGCCCAAGGGATAGGTGGGCACCATGTTATCGCGCACCCATTCCATGGCTTCGACGGGCGACATGCCCCAGTTGGTCGGGCAGGTGGAGAGCAGTTCCACCATCGAAAAGCCCAGATCGCGCACTTGGGCTTCAAACGCCAGGCGAATGGCTTTTTTGGCCTTGCGGATGTTGGTGGCATCGTGCAGGCTGCGGCGCACGATGTAGGCCGCGCCATCCAGGTTGGCCAGAATTTCGGCCATGCGGATGGGGTAGCCTTGGGTCGCGACGTCGCGGCCCCGCGGCGACGATGTGGTCACCTGGTGCGGCAAGGTTGTGGGCGCCATCTGGCCGCCGGTCATGCCGTAGATCGCGTTGTTGATGAAGATCACGGTGATCCGTTCCCCGCGGGCTGCCGCGTGCATAATTTCGGCCATACCGATGGAGGCCAAGTCGCCGTCGCCTTGGTAGGTGAACACCACGCGGTCGGGGAGCACGCGCTTGATGCCGGTGGCCATCGCGGGCGCGCGGCCGTGGGCGGCTTCCACACCGTCGAAGGTGAAATATTCGTAAGCCAGCACGGCGCAGCCCACAGGCGCGATGCCGATGGTTTTTTCACGCAGGCCCATTTCGTCCAGCACTTCGGCTACCAAACGGTGGGCAATGCCGTGGGTACAGCCAGGGCAATAGTGGGTGGCAGAATCCACCAGCGATTCAGGGCGCTGGTAAACGAGTTTCAGGTTCTTGGGTTTGGTCGGCGCGGCAACGGTCATGACATCCTCCTCTGCATGTTATCCAGCCAGCGGGCGCGGGGGTCTTCATCCAAGGTTGGGGGTTCGGAAACCAGGGCATGGATTTCGTCCAGCACTTCATCGGGGAAGGGCACCACGCCGCCCATGCGCCCGTAGAAGCGAATGGGCACCTGCCCCTGGGCCGCGGCTTTAACATCGTCGAGCATTTGGCCGCCGTTCATTTCCACCACCAGGAAGGCTTTGGCCTTCTCGGCCAGCTCGCGCACAGCCTGGTAGGGGAAGGGGCGCAGGCTCACCGGGCGGAACAGCCCCACCCGAATGCCTTGGGCCCGGGCCGCGCGCACCGCAGAGAGGGCCACACGGCCCGCGGTGCCAAAGCCCATGACCACATATTCGGCATCGTCCAGGTAATATTCCCGATAGCGGATTTCATTAGCCTCGGCCTCACGCCAGCGGCGCACCAGGCGCAGGTTGACTTCCTCTTCCTCCTCGGGCTGGAGGTAAAGGGAGGTGAGTGTGCGCCGCGGGCGGCCTTCGGCACCGGTCACAGCCCAATCAGGGGCTTCGCGTTGGATGGCGCGGGGCTCAGGCAGGCTGACAGGTTCCATCATCTGGCCGATGCTCCCGTCCGCAACGATGAATACCACAGTGCGGTATTTTTCAGCCAGGTCAAAGGCCTCGGTGATGAGGTCCACGGCTTCCTGCACAGAGGAAGGCGCCAGCACAATGGGGAAGAAATCGCCGTGGCCTGCGCCGTGGGCAACCTGGCGGTAATCGCCCTGAGAGGGGGCAATGTTGCCCAGGCCAGGGCCGCCGCGCACCACGTCCACGATCACCGCGGGAACCTCGGTGCCGGCAATGTAAGAAATGCCTTCGGCCATCAGGCTGATGCCTGGGCCTGAGGTTGAAGTCATCACCCGAGCGCCGGTGCAGGCCGCGCCGTAAACCATGTTGATGGCCGCAACTTCACTTTCGGCCTGCAGGAACACGCGGCCTTCTTCGGGCATCCGCTTCGACATCCATTCCAGCAGTTCGCTTTGCGGGGTGATGGGATAGCCGAAGTAAGCGTCCAGCCCGGCGCGGATGGCGGCTTCAGCCATAGCGACGTTACCTTTCATCAGTTCGCGAGTCATGGGAGCCTCCTAAGATGTTTTGGCCGCGGCGCGGGCGCGCGGTTTGACTTCCCGATATACGGTGATCGCGGCTTCAGGGCACACCACAGCGCAGATGTTGCAGCCGGTGCACCCGTCTTTGGCCAGGGCTGCAGGATGGTAGCCCTGGGGCGTCAGACGGTCCTTGTCGAGAATGAGGACGTCCACGGGGCAGTAAACAACGCACAACTCGCAACCCTTACATAGGGTTTCGTCAATCTCGACCCATCCTTTTGCAGCCATAGGCACCTCCGTGGTGTAAGACGTGGATTAGGGCAGAGCAGGGGACTCTGCCTGCTGGGGGGAATTAAGCGAAAACGCCTTCGTCCGTAGGGACGAAGGCGTTGCCTCCGCGGTACCACCCTGGTTGTCGGCTGTCGCGCACCAGGGTAGGCGCGCCTGCCGCACGCGGCAGCCGACCACTCGAGCGCGCTAACGGGCGCGAACCGCTGCCGGTTACTGAGGTTCACCGGCAGAGTGTCCCCTTAGGGGAAAGGCAGGCGAGTTCAGCCTGGGCGCTCGGCGGGCGCCATTGCCGGGCTTGCACCCTCCCCGGCTCGCTGGCCGATGGCCTACTACTCCTGCCGCCACTGTTGGACTTTGGAATTGTCCAGGTATGGGGAAACCCGGCTTTAGGGCGTAGCCGGGTTTCATAATTGGCGGCGATTGTAACGCGGCCTGGGTGGTGTGTCTATGGTCTGCGCCGCGATTGTTACGGTTTTTTTATACTTCTGGGGTCACACGAACCATTTGGCGCCCATGAAGCCCAAACTGGTGAGGAGCAGGCCCAACACCGAGACGCTGCCGATGAGCAGGACCGCGTTGGTATCTTCCCACCAGGGCGCGGGCGTGGGCTCAGGGGTGGGTTGGAGCCAGGGTGGGCCGCCGGCGTGTTCTTCGCCGGGCATGGGGGTGCCTTGGGCGTGCCCTGCGCCCCCGGCTTCCGCGCCTGGGGTATGCGCGGCCATGCCACCTTCGGTGCCGGTGTGGCCTTCGCCTTCAGGGCACACTGTGGGCGTGGGGGTGGTGCTGGTGGCGCCCGGGATGCCAGGGGTGTAGGCAATCATGGGCGTGGGGGTAGGCAGGGCTGGCACGGGCGTGGGCGTGGGGGCAACACTGGGCACGGTGGTGCTTTCCCGCTGCCAGCGCGGACCCCCGCGGCGAGAACTGCTGGTGTCGCTCTGCCAGGGCGGGCCGCCACCAGGTGCGGTGGTTTCCATCTTGGTGCCGCCTTCCGTGGCCCACCAAGGCCCGCCGCCCTGCGCAGCCGATTGCGCCACTTCGGGCGCGGTGGGTTCCCATGAGCGGATGTAGCCCACGATGGCCTGAATTTCAGCATCGGTCAGGCGGGTGCCCCAGGCCGGCATGGCGGTGCCGGGCACGCCGTTGGTGATGATTTGTTGCAGTGCCTGGTCGCTGGTGCTTTCCAGGTAGCTTTTGACGTTGAGCGCAGGCGCGCGGCGGGTGCCCTGGCCGTTGGTGCCGTGGCAAACTGCGCAGTTTTGCGCGTAGAGCTGTTCACCCAGGGCCAGGCTTTCTTCGGTAACGGGGATGGGCTTGTCGGGTTCGGGAATGGTGCCGCTGGGCACTTCATCCCAACGGGTGATGAGGGTGACCAGCGCGGTGATGTCGTCGTCGCTTAGCACGCCGTCCCACCCGGCCATCAGGGTGCCGTTGACGCCGTAGCGGATGGTGCGTTCGATGTCCGCGGGGTCCTGATTGCGGACTTCGGGGGTGTTGAGCGCGGGGGCGAGGTCTGTGCCCTGACCATCGGGGCCGTGACAGGCCACACACTGCTGGGCATACACTTCAATGCCCCGCGCGAGCAGATCGCCTTCGGGAAGCGACGAGACCTGATCCAACAGGCCAGGGTCAGGTTCCGACGTGAACGGCACAGTGGGCGCCAACCCCAAATTGACTACCCGGTCTTGCACGGCCTGCCAGTCGCCGTAGCGAATGAGGTTGACGAGTTCGGTAATTTGATAGTCGCTCAGTGGCCCGCCGTCTTCGATGTTCCAGGCGGGCATGGCGGTGTTATACAGCCCGCGAGAGATGATCTTGTGCAGGCTTTCGGGGTCCGCGTTGCGCAGGTCTTCCCGATCCAGCGCGGGGGTTGAGCCAATGCCCTCCCCGCGGATGCCGTGGCAGACCGCGCAGTTTTCCGCGTAAAGGGTCATGGCGTCATCCAACTGGCGTTCCAACACAGCCTGCTGGGCAGCCTTGAGGCGCTGATCTTCGGTGCTTTGATACCACAGCAGGCCCCCGGCCAGGAAGAAGACGGCCGCGAACCCGAGGAGCGTTTGGATAAGAACAGAACCCTTCATGGATACACCACCTGAGAGGGATCGAAGTGGGCGCGTTGGATGGGTTTGCTGGTATCAACTTTGACCAGGCCCTCTTCGAAAAACACGCGGAAAAGGTCCAAAGGACGGGGCGCAGGCGGGTTGAGCAGTTCGCCTTCCGCGGTGAATTGGGAGTTGTGGCAAGGGCAGATGAATTTGTCTTCGTCCTGATTCCAGGGCACTGTGCAACCCAGATGGGTGCAGCGCTGATACAGTGCCAGGAAGCCGCCATCGGGCAGGCGAGAAAGGTAAAAGCGCCCCGAGGGGATGTGGGTTACCGACCCTGGCGGGAAGTCGTCAATCGCGCCTGCGGTGATAATGCCGCCAAACTCGCCTTCGGCCTGGCGAGGCGCGACGTAGCGCAAAATCATGCCGCCGATTTCCAGGGTCAGCAAACCGCCAACGGCCAGACCGCCTAATTTGAGGAAGTCGCGGCGGCTGATGGCTGAGGCGTCCTCTTGAGATGCGTTGGGCTTGTGTTCCGTGCTCATAGAGCAACCTCCGGTGCAACTAACCGTGGGTTCCGGTGGGCATGGCCCACGGCCAGTAAAGGTCCATGTTGGGGCCGCGGAAGAAGATGCCGATGATGGTCAGCACCACGAAAGCGGTAAAGAAGAAGATGAACCAGAAGAGTACCCGCTCTTCGTGGGTGGTTTTCAAGGTCAGGCGCAGAAAACTGTGGAGCAGAACCGCGCCGGCGACCAGGAAGGCCAGAGGCAAAATGCCGTTGGAAATCCACGTCGGCCAGTCGGGCAGCCAACCCACCCAATCCAGCAGGAAGGCGTCGGCTGCGACCCAGGCCGGGGTGAGCAAAAGCGCCAAGCCAACGGCCATCAGGCTGAGGTAGCGACCGCGGCGGGTGCGGAAGTAGGTGCCCACATTTTCTGGGAAGGGATCCAACCACGGCAGCGCGGCCAGGGCAATCAGGGCCACGGTGGGGATGAAAATGGCCGCAATCACCGGGTGGAAGTGGAGTAGAAGTTCCTGAAGCCCGGCAAAATACCACGGTGCTTTGGCTGGGTTGGGGCTTACGTTGGGGTTGGCAATGCCTTCCAACGGGGCAGGCACCCACATCGCCCAGCCAACCAGCAAAGCCGACCATATCAGGGCATAGACCACTTCACAGCGCACCAGGTTGGGGATGGTGGTCACGCGTTCCAGTCCGCGGCCCAGCACTTCTCCGGGGGCTTTGGGAATGGTCAGCCCACCATCTTTACGGATGCGCCAGAAGTGGTAACTGGCCAGCAGGACGATAGAAATGGGGATAACGCTGATGTGCAGGGTATAGAAGTTGAGCAAGGTACGCCCGCTGACCTCTGAGCCCCCTAATAGCAGACGGCTGAGGGTATCGCCGATGAAAGGCACGTAGGAGATAATGCCCGTGCCTACGGTAATTGCCCAATAAGCCAGTTGGTCCCAAGGGAGCAGATAGCCGGTGAAGTTAGCCCCGACTACCAGCAGAAAGAGCAGGATGCCCACAACCCAGTTGGTGCCGCGCGGGGGCTTGTAGGCGCCCGTGAGAAAGACGCGCAGCATGTGTAGGGTAACGGTGACAATGAGCAAGTTCGCGGCCCAGTGATGAATGGCGCGAATGAAAGAGCCAAAGGGCACCTGGCTTTCCAGTTGGAGCATGTCCAGGTAGGCCTGGGGCGCGCTGGGGGTATAGTGCATTTCCAGCAAAACGCCCGTGCTGATCAACAGGACCAATAGGAATGCGCTGAGCCCTCCCAGCCCCCAGGTGTATGTGAACCGCAGGGTGCGCTTGGGTACTTTGGTGGGGTGGATATGGAGGACGATGTTGTCCACCACCATGCGCATGCGCCCGCGGTCGTCGTCGGGCATACCCTGAGGAATCCAGCGGGACCACCAGGGCCGCGACGGTTGAGGTTGGGCGGTTGTTTTGTGGTTTGCTGTTTTGGCTGTGGGTGTGGCTTTGGCTTTGGCCTTGGCTGGCGTTGTGGGAGTTTTTGAGCCAGCCGAAGGCCGAGAAGGGGAGGGCGGTTGCGGCGAGGTGGGCTTCTCAGGCGTGGAAGTCAAGGCAACCTCCTTCAAGGATGGCAAGGGCAGGATAGGGTGCGGGTGCATCATGGTGTGATGCACCCGCTTTTTTACATTGTAACCTTTTTCAAGGGACAGCAGAGGCGTGAAGGCTTAGTGATTGCCGTTGCCGTGGCCGTGGGTGCCGCCGGCGTTGCCGTGCCCCATGGGGCTGCTGATGATGGCATCGTAGGTGGCTTGATCCAGGTACTGCGGCTGATAGGTTTCGCCGGTCTGCTGCTGCAGGTTCTGCACAAAGGCCCGCAGGTGGTTTTCGGAACCAGCCATCAGGTTTTCGTACACGGTGCGGATGTCTTCATTGTCGGTTTGGGCAATGCGGGCTTTCAGGTCCAGGATGTCAATTTCCTCGATGGCAGCGCCCACTTTGAGCGCGTCGCCGACGGATTGACTGCCCTGGGCAACCAGTTGGTCGTAGAGGGCCTGCAAGTCGGGGTTGGTGAATTCACCAGGGGCTTTGCCGGCCGCAGGGTCTTCCAGACCGTATTTCTGGATAAGGCCGAGCACCATGTCGGTGTGTTGCTGTTCGCTCTGGGCGATGTTGGAGAAGATGGGCAGGCCCCATTTTTCGTAGAGGGCGATGTAGACGTCGTGGGCCAGTTTTTCTTCTTCCCGCATGTAGAGCAGGCCATCGCGCTCTTCGTCGGTCAGGTCGCCGCCGGGCAGGGTGTTGACATCCATTGCGCCTTCACCGCCGTTGGCAGGGCCACCTGTGTCGTGGGTGTGGTCTGCGCCGTGTTCTTCACCGTTACCGTTGGCGCCAGGGGTTACTTCACCGTGTTGACCAGTGGTGCCGCTCATGATGGCGTCGTAGGTAGCCTGATCCAGGTACTGGGGCTGGTAGGTTTCACCGGTCTGCTGTTCCAGCGTCTGAACGAAGGAGCGCAAGTGGTTTTCAGAACCAGCCATCAGGTTTTCGTACACGGTGCGGATGTCTTCGTTATCGGTCTGGTCAATGCGGGCTTTCAGGTCCAGGATGTCAATTTCCTCGATGGCAGCGCCCACTTTGAGCGCGTCGGCTTCGGACTGGCTGCCCAGTGTGACCAGTTGATCGTAGAGAGCCTGCAGGTCGGGGTTGGTGAATTCGCCTGCCGCTTTGCCAGCCGCGGGGTCTTCCAGACCGTATTTCTGGATGAGCGCGAGCACCATATCGGTGTGGCGCTGTTCGCTTTCAGCGATGTTGGAGAATACGGGCAGGCCCCATTTTTCGTAGAGGGCGATGTAGACGTCGTGGGCCAGTTTTTCTTCTTCCCGCATGTAGAGCAGGCTGGCTTTTTCGTCGTCGCTCAGGTCACCGCTGGGCAGGGCAAGGATCGCGTCGGCGCTCATTTCGCCGTTTTCAGGGTTGAGCGCGCCTGCGGCCTGTTGGCCCTGGCCTTGCCCCTGAGGGCCGCGGCCGTTTTGCTGGGTTGTGGGCGTGGTGTCAACGGCCACGGTGGCGGTGTCGTTGGTGATGGTCGTGTTGATGGTTGTGGTGCCTTCACAGGCAGTGAGGAAAGCCCCAAGGGCTAAGATGAGAAGCGTGAAAACCGCATAGCGGCGTAAGTTTCGGAACATGGTAACCTCCTTTGGTGGTTGGGTGGTGGAAAAAAGGGTGGTGTTAGTGAATGATCCAGATGGTAAGAAGCCCAAAAATGGGCAGAATGAACCAGGGAAAGCAACCCCAGCCTCTGCGGCCGAAGCCTCGGCGGGGGCGGAAGACTGGTCGGCGGCCAAAACCGCCTGGTCGTCCTCGCATGTTGCACCTCCTTGGGCTGTTATGCATTGTTGGCAATGTTAAGGGGCAAGTTTTTAATGTCCTACGCTACTATCATACCAGCACGGTGTAAAGGGAGAGTGAAAGCCATGTAAAAGGGTTGTAAAAAGTTTTGAAATGGAGAAAGAAATTGAGCCTTAGTTCCAAAAAGTTAGGGATATTTTTCCGCTGTGATTTTCAAATATGCAATTTTTGTGTTGGGTGAGTCGTAAATGTAAAGAAAATGTGCGAATTTCTTAAATTAATGACCAAAAGAAGGATTTTGTTTACAAAACTACTTGTTCAAGGTATGATTTGGGCATTCTCCCAACCATGTAATACCTTCCTTATAATAAAGGTTCCATTTTGTTATGGCGAGGTGTTGCCAAAAATCTCGTTTTGGTCGGCAAATAAGTGTTATTGCAAAGGGGGTAATTTTAGCGTTCCTGATGTTGGCTTTAGGAAGGCCCACAATTGCCTATGCTTTAGATATTTGGCTGATTACCAATCAGGGTAGAATTCTCGTCATTCGTCACGTGGAACAGAATCCAACCCAGGAATTTGTACTTACTCATGACGCTAT
>JAADCW010000004.1 GCA_013154225.1 Chloroflexota bacterium | reverse complement strand
GCTCGCAGTAATAAACCGGCATACCGATACCACGCCTGGGGGACTTTGAACGGAATCTTCCCTCACTGGACCAAATAAAGGATTTGCGGTCATGGAAACCGCGGCTGGCTGCCAAAGGGCGGCCTTGTACAAGCGCACGGAATGAGCGTGATGGCTGCTTTGGAGAATCTCGGCTAAGGTCGGGAGGCGTGTTGCTCCTCAACAAGTCTTGCCAAAATCTGTTCCCAAGGGATAAACTTGACCATAGCAAGCCTCCGTAGGTGGGATGTCAATTTTTGCTTTTCTATACCACGGAGGCTTGCTTTTGTGTCCAAACTTTTGTCCGGACATCAGTTTTAGCGCCTTGACAGGCGGTAGTTTTTGGGTTATCGTTGGGGAAATAACTGACTGACCGGTCAGTCAACTGGAGGACAGGGATGACACCTCGCCCAGATGTGAGCGAAGCCCGTAAGAATCAAATTTTGGATGCCGCCCTGCAGGTGTTCGCCCGCCGCGGGTTCCACAAAGCCCGTATGGACGATATTGCCCAGGAAGCTGGCTTGAGCAAAGGCGCTTTGTATTGGTATTTTCGGAGCAAAGATGCGCTCATTGAGTCTTTGGTGGACAAGCTTTTTACGTGGGAAATTCGGAATTTGGAGCGTCTGGCTTCGTCCCACGATCGGCCGGTGCCTGACCGCCTTCGAGAGTTGTCGCGCAACGTGCTCAAAAGTTTGGACCGATGGAAGCCGGTTTTGCCCGTGTTGTATGAGTTTTACGCCTTGGCCACCCGACCGGGGCCGGTGCGCAACGCCCTGCAGGGGTATTATCGCCGTTACCTGGCTACGCTGACCAAACTGATTGCCGAGGGCGTCGCGCGTGGTGAACTGCGCGCGGTGGACCCAGACATGACGGCCATGACCCTTATTGTGCAGTTTGAAGGCTTGATGCTCTTATGGGTGATTGATCCTGAAACCTTCAATTTCCCCACGCAATGGCTGCCTATGTCCGAATATTTCATTGCCAGCATCGAGGCCTGATGGCTGGGCTCAGCCGGCGGGCGCGAGATTGTCGCTCTTGGGGCCGGTGTGGGCCTGCTTCCCCCGCTTTGTAGCGGTGCAATCAACATTCGTGCATCTGTTCGTGGGTTCCCAGATCAAGGAGATGACCATGTCTGCGTTGATCCAACTCCAACATGTGACCAAAACCTATCCGATGGGGGAAGTGGAAGTGCACGCCCTGCGCGGGCTGGATTTGGAAGTCCCGCGAGGGCAGTTTGTGGTGTTGTTAGGCCCTTCGGGCTCGGGCAAAACCACTACCCTCAACCTCATTGGCGGGCTGGATCGCCCCACCGAGGGCGCGGTGCTCGTCGAGGGTGAGGATATCGCCCAATACAGCGAGCGCCGCCTTACCGCGTATCGGGCGCGCAAGGTGGGGTTTGTGTTCCAGTTTTTCAACCTGATTCCCACCCTGACCGCGGCTGAAAACATCGCCTTTGCCCTGGAACTCACCACCAAGGACCGGGCGGTTGTGCGTCAGCGCACCGAGGAACTGTTGGCCTTGGTGGGTTTGAGCGACCGCGGCGATCATTTCCCCAGCCAGCTTTCGGGGGGCGAACAACAGCGTGTGGCCATTGCCCGGGCTTTGGCCAATCATCCTGCGATTTTGTTGGCTGATGAGCCCACCGGCAATTTGGATGTCGAAACCGGCCGGCAAGTGCTGCAGGCTTTGCGAGAACTCAACCAAAAAGAAGGGGTAACCGTTGTGCTGGTGACCCACAACACGGCCATTGCACCGATGGCCGACCGGGTGGTGCGGTTGCATAGCGGCGTGATTGCCTCTGATGAGTATAACCCGCATCCTGTGCCGGCCGCCGAACTCAATTGGTGATCTCGGCGGTGGTGTGGCATGGGTTGGGGCGAGAAGCCCCGCGAGCCAAAGCGGGTTCCCCTTCGAATTTGGCAGTGTTTGCCGCCCTGTTTCCTAAGGAGATCGGTCATGTCGCCTACGCTGTGGCATAAAACTTGGCGTGATTTGCGGGCCAATTGGGCGCAGAGCCTGGCCCTGGTGGTGATTGTGGCTTTGGGGGTGGCCAGTTTTGTGGCCTTGAGCGGTGCTTACCGCGATTTGGGATCCTCTTACCAGCATACTTACGATATGCTGCACTTTGCGGATGTCACGTTTCGGGTGGCTTCCGCACCTTCTTCCCTGAGCGAGCAAATCGCCGCGGTGGATGGGGTGGACGCGGTGACCGCGCGTGAGGTGGTGGATACCGGCTATCTGCTGCCCGACGATACGCCCATTCGCGCACGCCTGATCGGCATTCCTGCGGATGCGCAGCCCGCCGTCAATCAGGTTTATGTTTTGGAAGGCCAATATCTTTCGCCTGACGACCCTGAAGGCGTTTTGGTGGAATCGCATTTTGCCAAGGCTTACGACCTTCATCCTGGCGATACGGTCACGCCCATTATTTTGGGCGAAAAGCAAACCCTGACCATCCGAGGCGTGGTTGCCAGCCCCGAATATCTCATCGTGAGCCCCAGCCGTCAGGAAATCATGCCTTCTGCGCGGACGTTTGGCGTGTTCTTCCTGCCTTTGGAGACCCTGCAGCAGTTGACGCACACCCAGGGGCAGGTCAACGAATTTTGCGTGCGCTTTGCCCCCGGCGCGGATGGCGAGCGGGTGGTGGCCGATATTCAGCAATTGCTCAAACCCTACAACCTCGAAGCCACCACGCTGAAGAAGGACCAGCCTTCCAACGCGGCGCTTACGCTGGATTTGGAAGGCTATCGGGAACTCTCCACAACCCTGCCGGCTTTGATTTTGTTGGTCGCCGCGTTGTCTTTGTATGTCATGTTGGGGCGGATGGTGCGGGCCCAGCGTCCACAAATTGGGCTGATGAAAGCCTTGGGTTACAGCACCCGCCAGGTCACTGCCCATTATCTTGTCATGGCTGTGCTCATTGGGGCTGTGGGGGCGGTGTTGGGCGCGATGCTGGGCTCGCGCTTGGCCGCGGGCATTACTTCTGCGTATGCCCACGAGCTGGGCATTCCCCTTATTCAACAGCGCCTTTACTTTGATTTGCTGGCCGAGGGGATGTTGATGAGCGTGTTGATGGCTGTGCTGGCCGGCATTGGCCCCACCCGCGTGATTACCCGGATGCAGCCTGCTCAAGCCATGCGGTTGGATCCCGCTGAAGCCCTGACACGGGGGCGGCGGGTGTGGATTGAACGCCTGCTCCCCAAGGATTTGCCGTTGCTGTTGCGTTTGCCGTTGCGCAACGTTTTTCGTGCCCGCCGCCGCGCTTTCAGCACGTGGATTTCCATTGTGTTTGCCTTTATGTTGGTCTTGATGTCGTGGGGCATGTTGGACAGCATGAATTACATGCTGGATCAGAACTTCCACCAAATCGAGCAGTGGGATGTGCTGGCAGTGTTTGCCCAACCTCAAACCGATGCCACGCTGAAGCAGATTCAGCAATGGGATGGTGTGCAGGAAGTTACCCCGGCTTTGGTCTTTCCCGCAACGCTGAAATCTCAGGGCAAGAGCAAGGATGTGCTGATTACAGCCCTGCCGCCGGATCAAACCATGCACCAATGGCGGCTCGAAGGCGAGATAACCCCCGAAGACGCGCTCCGAGATGACGGCATTTTGCTCACGCCGTTTTTGGCCAAGCAACTCGGGTTGAACGTGGGTGACACCCTGACTGTGAAAACTCCCTTTGGCGAGCATCAGGCTGTGCTGCGCGGCATTGTGGACGAGCTGTATGGCACCAACGCGTTTGTGAGTTTGGAAACCGCGGAAGCATGGGCCGCGGCGCCTATGCCGGTTTACACCGCGTTTTACCTCAAAGCCTCGCCTGAGCGGTTGAGCGCGCTGAAGAAGGATTTGTTTCACCTGCCCGGCGCATCCAGTGTAACCCTGAAGCGGGATATGGAGCACGATTGGCGCGCGTTGATGGGGCTGTTTTACTTGTTCATTGGCTTCTTGCTGTTCTTTGCCCTGGGCATGGCCTTTGCTGTGTTGTTCAATGCCATGACCGTCAACGTGCTGGAGCGCGAGCGGGAACTGGCTACCATGCGGGCGGTGGGCGCGCCCATCCAACGGATTGCGGTCATGTTGGCTTTGGAAAGCGTGTTTGTGTGGGTGTTGGCCGCGCTTCCGGGAATGTTTTTGGGCTGGTACGTGGCCGATCGGATGATGCGGGCATTCAGCACCGAACTTTTCTCCATGCAGGCGCACATTTATCCGCACAGTTATGTTCTGACCGCGTTGGGCGTGTTGATCACCCTGTTGTTGGCCTCGTTGCCTGCTATTCGGCGGGTGGGGCGGCTCAATTTGGCTGAAGCCACCAAAATGCTGACATAATGGGGCGCAAAACACGCTGTGCAAGGCCATACAAGGGCGGAAGCCGCGAGGTTTCCGCCCTTTGGCGT
>JAADCW010000011.1 GCA_013154225.1 Chloroflexota bacterium | reverse complement strand
AGCCAAGCGCCGCATTTTCGGCTGCTGCTTTCGCGCGAGCGGGGCAAGAGCGGCGGCGAGTTTTACCCGGCGGGCTTTCGGCAAGACCTGGCCAAAAGCCCCTTCAACGCGCAAACTCGGGAGCTGGCGCAAGACCTCATAAATTTTTTACGTCGTCCCGAGGTTCAGGTGCGCCTTTACGCCAAGGGCTTTTTTCATGGCAAGGCTTACATTTTCGACAACGTGGCCATAGTTGGCTCGTCCAACTTCACCCGCGCCGGTCTGACCGACAACACCGAGTTAAACGCCGTCCACAAGCAGGGCTACGCGGCCCAGGCGGTGCGCGAGTGGTTTGAGCGTTTTTGGGACGAGGCGGTTGACTACAAAGAAGACCTGATAACCTTGCTCGAAGAATCCAAGCTGGTTAGCCGCGGATACAGCCCGTACATTATTTTCTTGAAGAGCCTGTACGAGCTTTTCAAAGACGAAATAACCATCGACCTGGAAAAAGGGCGCGAGCTGGGCAAGTCGCTAGTCAACCTGGCCGACTTTCAGGAAAAGGCCTTTGAGCGGGCGCTGCGGATTTTGGAAAAGCACGGCGGCGTTTTTATAGCCGACTCCGTGGGCCTGGGCAAGACCTGGATTGGCAAAAAGATACTGGAGCACTATGGCTACTTTCAACGCAAGAAAGTGCTGGTTATCGCCCCCGCCCAGCTCAAGGAGATGTGGGAAGGCGAACTGCGTTCAATAAACGTTGCCGCCGAAGTAGTGAGCATGGAGCTTTTGGGGCGCGACGAGTTCGAGGCCGAGCGATATTTCGACGCGGATTTGGTGCTGGTGGATGAATCGCACAACTTTCGCAACTCCAACAAGCGCTACTTCAACCTGCAGCGCATCATGGCCTCGGGCAAGCGCAAAAAGGCCGTATTTCTCACGGCTACGCCCATCAACAACTCGGTTTTCGACCTTTACAACCAGCTCATGCTGTTCGTCCCCAGCGAGCGCGCCTTCGCCCGCATGGGCATTCCCCACCTGCGTCAGTACTTTATTCGCGCCCACCAGGGCGGCGATCTGCTCGACCTGCTCGAAGAAGTGATGGTCCGCCGTACCCGCCAGTTCGTCAAGCGCGAATTCCCCGACGCCGAAATAGACGGCGAACCCATCCGCTTTCCCGAGCGAAAGCTAAGGACCGTTTACTACGACCTGGAAAGCCGCTTTCCAGGCATTTACCACAGGGCCGCACAGCTGCTCGAAGGCCTCAGCCTGGGGGTGTACAACATAGAGGCCTACCTGGAGCGGCCAAATATTAACAGTCTTCTCGAAGCCAAGAAGAACGAAGCACTGATTGGCCTCATTAAAACCATGCTCCTCAAGCGGTTCGAGTCGAGCGTGGCCTCATTTCGCAAGAGCATCGAGCGCCAGATTGGTTTTCACGAGCGTTTCCGGCAAGAGCTCATTGACCACGGGCGCATTCTCGATAGCCGCAGCTTTAGAAAACTGCTGACTACCAACGAGAACGCCGATGAGATACTGGGCAAGCTGCCCGCTGCCGAGGCCTCGGAGTTTCGCAAGCAAAGGTTACTGCAGGACGTAAGCCGTGATCTGCGCGCCCTGCGCGAGCTGCTCGACCTAGTCGGGCCGATAGAAATCACTAATGACCCCAAAGTGGCGGCGCTGGTGGAGCTGCTGCGCGAGCATCCAGATAAGAAAATTGTGGTGTTTTCGCACTTTTCGGACACCATCGCCTATCTGCAAAAGGCGCTAAGTGGTGTATACGCCGCCGATATTGCCCCACGTCGTTGGACCGTGGTGGACGGTTCGGTGCCGCCGCGCGAGCGCGCCAAGCGGATAGCCCGATTCGCACCTCTGGCCCAGAACGCGAACGTACCCCCAGAAGAAGAGCTGGATTTGCTCCTGGCCACCGACGTGCTTTCGGAAGGCCAGAACCTGCAGGACGCCAGCATGCTGGTCAACTACGACCTGCACTGGAACCCTACCCGGATGGTACAAAGGGCAGGCCGCATCGACCGGCTACGCTCACCACACGAAGAAGTCTATATTTACAACTTCTTTCCCGAGCGGGGTTTGGAAAGCCTGCTAGGTTTGCTCAAACGCCTAACCGAAAAAATCGCGGCCATCAATCGCAACGTAGGGTTGGACGCGAGCATTTTGGGCGAGGCTATCGACCCCAAAACCTTTAACACCCTCAAGCGCATCGAAAAAGAAGACGTAGCGGTGGCCGACGAGCTGGAAGCCGAGGCCGAGCTCTCCGGTGAGTTCATGCGCGCGGTACTGGCCGCCTTTCTCGAAAAGGTGGGCGTGGAAAGGTTGGAGCGCATACCTCTAGGGGTTCACAGCGGGAAAAAGAGCCCCGACCGCAAGGGGGTGTTCTTCCACTTCAAGGTGCGCAATCAGCACCACTGGCGTTTTTACGACGTCGAGCACGACGAGGTACTGGATTCGCGGTTGGCGATATTCAAACTCATTCAGAGCAATGAGGGCGAACCGCGCGTAGAAGCGGGCTACGACATAGACAATCTGTTGGATAGAGCTATAAGTGAACTAGTAGAAACCATTAACGACCAGCAGGCGGCCATCGTGGAAGCGATGCCCAAAGTGCAACGTGACGCGATACAACGGCTCCGCTCTCTGGTGCGTCACCCCGATTTAGAACGCGAGGAGCTGGTTGGCCTGCTAAAAGCCCTATCCGCCAAGCCGCTCGCCCGGGCTTTACTCAAGGAGCTGGGCGACCTTGGCAAGACCTATGACGACGACCTGGAGTGGGTAACGGCCGTGGCCGCTTTCGTGCAGAAATACGACCTGGAACCAGACGGGGAACAGGCCAGTCGTCACGACGTTGTGAGCAAGGATGAGGTGGAGCTAGTAGTTTATATGGAGCTGAGTTGACGTGGGTTAGCAGTCTGCTTCTCCGAGCAAAAAATCTTTATGCTCGCGTTCGATGTTTTCGCACGCTTCAATTAATTTTGATACAGCTCGAATAACAACATCGGACAGCTTGCCTACACGCTTATGGCCCCCTTGAACGTAACGGGGCAAAGTAAACAAATGTCCACCTTCTAATTTCGTATGGACGCTCAGCCATGACTGCTTGTGGATCATGGCGCCACTGGGGTCAGGGTCGATAATATCTTTTGGCTCTATAGGCATTTGACACTGGCGGATAACAGGGATTTGCGATTGCTTGCTACCGATGAGCGCGCAGTGGACATGGCGCTCACATATACGAACGATGATGTAGTACTTTGATCTAGCGCTACCGTTTTCTTTTGTATTTATGTTGTGGCAAGGACCGTAGTAAACGTTCCAAAGCTTATAACGAGGAGGGCGATGGGGGCTCATAGGTTTGCAGGCGGATAGCGCTAATCGTCAAACAACGCCTCGAATATATCTTTGCCGTTGTCCAGACTTTCGATTATCTGCTCCCAAGAAATTGGCTCGGAACCCTTACCTTGAGCTTGGGCGCTTTCCCAAGCAGCACCCCATGCCGAGTCATGACTGAGGTCAATCAGTTGGCCGGTAGAATACTTGCCATATTTTTCTATGATTTCGTCCAGTACTCTTTGTTCTGAATCGCTGAACTTTCTCAGATCCGGCTCGGGAAATTTTGGAAGGCTATAGCTATTGGGTCCGGCAGTTTCTTTCACGTAATCGTATAAGCGCTGCGGCACAGGGCCATTTTTCAAGGCGGCATAGGTGCCACCGGTGATCGGGCGGCCGCTAAGTTCCAGGTGGCGTTTATCAGCAAGGTACAGGAGCTTAAACGCCTTGAGGCGGGTCAGCCTTGGAATGCGTTGCTGTAAATAAGCCAGCGCATTCAAGGCAGGTTTTAGGCTGTACTCAAAAGTGACCTTTGGCATCTCTGTGTTCTTATCTTACAAGAAATCCTGAGTAAACAGTGGTACTTTTGCACCTGTTTATAAGCTTGAGGCTAAGTGGCACCTGTTCGTTCTGCTCAGCCAGGAGCATTTGAGCTGTGCGGGTATTTATTACCAGCGCCTGGGGAATGTAGTTTTTGGTTGTTAAATGTAAAGACAACTTGCAATATATTGTAAGCGAAGGGGACAAAAATTCGGCTCCACGCCGTGTGGTCGCGCAAGCGACCCTATATCCCCTTCGTTCCATTAAACAGACTCAAGCAACGCCCCGGCGGTTTCTTCGTCGGTAATCAGCGCGTGGAAAAGGCCGCCGCGGAGGGCCGCGCGAATGGCGGGCAGCTTGGCCGCGCCGGCGGCCATGGCGACGCGGTGGGGGATTTGCAAAAAGTCGCTCCAGCCAATCGAGAGTACCCGCTCGTCGAGGGGGGTGTTTAGCGGCCGGCCGGCGGCGTCGAAAAAGCGCATCAGCACGTCGCCGACCGCGCCCGCTTTTTCGACCCGGGCCATTTCTTCCGGCGTCAGCATACCGGTGCGGACGGTGGTGCTCTTTGGCCCCACCT
>JAADCW010000218.1 GCA_013154225.1 Chloroflexota bacterium | reverse complement strand
ATACGCCCCTGCAAATCGCCATCTTGCCCCACAACCCTTACGAAGCCCGCAGTTTTGCGCCTTCCCACCGCCAGATTTTCGACCTCACCAATTGGGACAACGCCCGCATGGTCAGCATTCCCGGCCAATCAGGGCGCATCACCAGCCCCCACTATGCCGACCAACTCAACCTCTGGCAAAACGGCGAACACCACCCCATGCTGTGGTCGCGGGACGCCGTCGAAGCCCAGGCTGAAGCCCGCCTGGCATTACACCCCAAAGCCAACGAAGGCTAAACTGCGGCTGGAAGGTGTCTTCCCATGACGCTCACGGTGCTTTGCCTGGCCGGTCTGTTTAGCATGGCCCTTGCTTTGGGCGCGGTGCTTACTGCTTACGCCCTGCTGACGCATTACCAAACCCGTTACATCCAAAAATGGCCCACAACCCAAGGGAAAATCACAGCAGTGAGTGTACAGCAAGAAACGCGCACCGATCAAGAAAACCGGTCTATTGTGGTTTACTACCCTGAAGTGCAATACACGTACACGGTGGAAGGTGTCACCTACACCGCCAGCCGCATCAACCCCTGGCCACGGCCGGGTTACAGCACCGCCCAAAAAGCCCAACGCGATCTCAAAGGCTATCAACCCGACCACGAAGTGCTGGTCTATTACGACCCACAAGATCCGACAAAAGCCTTTTTGGAACCCGCCCCCAAGCACAACCGCCGCTGGCTGCTCGCGGGCGTGTTCCTGCTTGTGCTGGCCTTCGGCGTCCTTCTGCCCATCGTGATCAACATGGCCCACGCGGGGTAACAGACTGCCAGGCTGTTTTCCCAAAGCCCAGGCAAGGCTGCCAGAGCACGCCATCGTGGCCGCGCCTCTTTCCGCAAAGTTTTCAGGGAAGCGAAAAAAGAAGCCTCGCTTCCCTGAATTTTTGAGCACCAGGGCGCTTAGGGGCCTGTGGCGCGCCCAAATGGGGGCCAAATCCACAGGCGCGGCACCCGCGCTTGACAATCTTCCACCGCGTTCTTATACTCTCTGTGCAGTGCCAACTGTATCTTGGACGAAAGGATGGGTTATGGACGACCAAAAGGCTGCTGTTTATCACGCCGCCGAACTCCTTGACGGCGAAATTGACCAACCCCAAATTCGGGAAGCCGTCACCAACATCCTCAAAGCCATTGGCGAAGACCCCCAGCGCGACGGCTTGCAAGGCACCCCTGACCGGGTTGCTCGCATGTACACCGAACTGCTGGCTGGCTACCGCACCGACCCCGTAGCCCTGGTCAACGACGCGCTGTTCGATGTGGATTACGACGAAATGGTCATCGTGCGCGATATTGAGTTTTATTCCCTGTGTGAACACCACATGCTGCCCTTTATCGGACGCGCGCACGTGGCCTACATTCCCAAAGGCCGCGTGCTGGGACTTTCCAAAATCCCCCGCATTGTGGACATGTTCGCCCGCCGCCTGCAAGTGCAGGAACGCCTTACCCGGCAAATTGCCGACTTCCTGGACGAACTTCTCCACCCCCACGGCGTGGCCGTGGTGTTAGAAGCCTACCATCTCTGTGCGATGATCCGCGGGGTCAAAAAACACGACGCCCGCATGGTCACCTCCACCATGTTGGGCTCCTTCCGCACCAACCTGGCCACCCGCAACGAATTCTTTGCCAACATTGGCCGCGGGGCCGAACCGCTGAGCCTCTGACCCACGCTGGTATAATCTCACCTGAGTTTCGGATAAGAGGAAAAAACCTCGCGTTGAGCGGAAATTGCGAAGCAATCGCAGTCGAAACGCAGGGAAAAGGCGCTTTTTTCGCGCTTGACTTCGCTCGTCCCTTCAACTTTGCTTTGCTGCTTTCGCGCCCTGAGCGAAAGCGCAAGCGCAGCAAGCGCCGTAGTCGAAGGGCGCTCCCCTCAGCGCGATGCCCTGTAAGGCTTATCCGCAATTCAGGTTAATCACGCTAACGCCCTATCAAGGAGAATGCACCTATGCTGGACAAACTTGCCGGCATCGAAAAACGCTTTGCCGAAATCGAGCGGGAACTGACCGAAGTGGGCGACGACTACAAGCGTGCAGCCGAACTCGCCAAAGAACGCTCCGACCTGGAGCCCATCGTACAAAAGGCCGAAGCCTACCGCCGCGTGCTTCAGCAAATTGACGAAGCCCACCAACTGCTGGAAGAAGGCGACGACCCCGAACTCAAAGCCCTGGCAAAAGACGAACTCGACAGCCTGGAGCCTCAAAAGGAGCAGTTGGAAGGCGAAATCAAGCGCCTCTTGCTCCCCAAAGACCCGCGCGATGAGCGCAACGTCATCATGGAAATCCGCGCCGGCACAGGCGGCGAAGAAGCCGCATTGTTCGCGGCCGACCTCTTCCGCATGTACACCCGCTACGCGGAACGCAAAGGCTGGAAGGTGGAAGTGCTCTCGGCCAACGAAACCGGCCTGGGCGGCTTCAAGGAAATCACCTTCCTTATCAAAGGGCAAGGTGCGTATTCCCGCTTGAAGTACGAAGCAGGCGTGCATCGCGTCCAGCGTGTGCCGACCACCGAATCCCAGGGCCGCATCCACACCTCCACCGCCACAGTGGCCGTGCTGGCCGAAGTGGACGACGTGGAAATCGAAATTCCCGACAAAGACATCAAAATCGACGTGTACAAATCCGCAGGCGCGGGCGGGCAGAACGTCCAAAAGAACGCCACCGCGGTGCGCATCACCCACCTTCCTACGGGCATCGTGGTCGCCTGTCAGGATGAGCGCTCGCAACTACAAAACAAAATGCGGGCCATGAGCATCCTCAAAGCAAGGCTGTATGAAATCGAAGAAGCCAAACGCCGTGCGGAAGTAGATCAAGCCCGCCGCTCGCAAGTAGGCACAGGCGAACGCTCGGAGAAAATTCGGACGTACAACTTCCCTCAATCCCGCGTCACCGACCATCGCATCAACAAATCAGTGTACAACCTTCCCGCGGTGCTCGATGGTGAACTGGACGAATTCATTGACGAACTTGCCACCCGGGAAGAAGCCGAGCGCCTAGCCGCGCTGGAAAGCGCCTAATTCGCCTTAATTTCCAGGCGCCCCAAAAACCGACCGAGGCCCATGCTCACCGTTGCCCAAGCCTTGGCACAAGCCCAGGCCGCCCTTCGCCCCCACAGTGAAACCGCCGCGCTGGACGCTCAAACCCTGCTCGCGGCCATCATGCATCGCGATCGGGCCTGGCTCCTGGCACACCCTCAAGCCCGCCTTACGCCCCGCCAACATCGCCGCCTTCAGCGGGCTTGTGCGCGCCTGGCGCAAGGCGTTCCCCTGCCCTACGTGCTGGGGCGATGGGCTTTCTACGGCCGCGATTTTGCCCTTACCCCCGCGGTGCTCATCCCCCGCCCCGAAACCGAAACCCTGGTCGAACTGGCCCTGGCCTGGCTAAAGGCCAACCCCACCCGCCGCTGGGCCGCCGACGTGGGCACAGGCAGCGGCATTTTGGCCGTGACACTGGCTGCAGAAATCCCCAATTTGCACGTCACAGCCACCGACATCAGCACAGACGCGCTGGGGCTGGCACGGCTCAACGCCCAACGCCATCAGGTGGCCGAGCGCATTGTCTTTCTGGAAACCGACCTGCTCAACGCGCCCCGTGGGCCTTTTGACCTCATCGTGGCCAACTTGCCCTACATTCCCAGCGAGCAGTTAAACACCCTGGCCGTAGCCCGCTATGAACCTCGCCAGGCCCTGGACGGCGGCCAGGATGGGTTGGACCTCATTCGGCGACTGTTAGCCCAAGCCAAAGTGCGGTTGGCGCCTCAGGGTTTGCTCCTTCTGGAAATCGCGTCCGACCAAGGGGAACCCGCCAAGGCCCTGGCCGAAGCCGCGTTCCCACAAGCCACCATCACCCTGCACCACGATCTCGCGGGTCTCCCCCGCGTCGTAGCCATTGCAACCTAACTGCGTATTGCCATGCCTCAAATTCTTCCTGCCCACGATCCCCAAGCCATCAACCTCGCGGCCGAAGCCCTGCGTCGCGGGGAATTGATTGTTATGCCCACGGATACCGTCTATGGCGTGGCGGCCTGGCCGTGGGAAGACGCGTTTGTTTCTCGGCTATACGAAGCCAAGGGCCGCCCCGAAGAAAAGGCCATCCCCCTTTTGGTGGGAAGCGCCGCCCAACTGGGCCAGGTCACGCAGGCCATGCCAGCAGGCGCCCAGCGCCTGGCACAGCATTTTTGGCCTGGGCCGCTCACCCTGGTGGTGCCCAAGCATCCTTCTCTGCCCCCCGCGGTTTCGCCTTATCCCACCGTGGGCGTGCGTATGCCCAACCATCCCGACGCGCTGGCCCTGCTCCGCCTCACTGGGCCTTTGGCGGTGACATCGGCCAATCGCTCCGGGCACCCGCCCGCGCGCACTGCCGCGGAAGCCGCGGCCCAATTGGGAGATGCCGTTGCCATCATCCTCGACGCCGGCACCGCACC
>JAADCW010000134.1 GCA_013154225.1 Chloroflexota bacterium | reverse complement strand
ATATGCGCCAGGGGTAACAGAAACTCTGCTTCTTCGGGTGTTGCTACGGCAACCAAAATTCGCGGTGTTGCTGGTTTGCTGACGTCCGGATGATGTGGCATGACACTACCTCCCCAAGGATGTGTGGGTGCCGTCTGATTTTGGATGTCCAAACACGCCAGGCCGCTTTTGCCAACGGTTGTGAGGCAAATTGGCTTCTGCGGCCTTCTTCATGCCAACAAAGGGATCAACTGCTCGTCCACAATGGCATCCCATGTATAGCGGCTAAGCACACGACGGCGTAGGCGATAAGTCGGGTCGTCCTTCAAACGTTCGGCAATCCGTGCCGCGGCTTCTTGTGGATCGCCTTGCGGGTCAAACAAAGTGGCGTTGTCGCCTGCACTTTCCCGCACGGGCGGGATGTCGGCTGCAAAGACCGGCAAACGCAACAAACCCGCTTCCAGCACCGGAATGCCAAACCCTTCCCGCAGGCTGGGGAAGAGCAAAGCATCGGCCAGGGCGTAAAATTCGGCCAACAAGGTATCGTCCACCAACAAGGGCTCGCCGTCCTCGCCATGTTCATACAGGAAATGCACCTGGCGCGTCAAGCCCAGATCGCGACGCAGGGCCTGGAGTTGCTCCAGATAGGCCACGTTGGACGGGTTGTGCGGCCCCGGCGGGCCAGTGACCACCAACACAGGGTTGGGGAAGTGGTCTTTCAGAGCCGCGATGATGCGGATGGCCATTTGAATGTTCTTGCGGCGGGTGATGCGGGCCGGTAGCAAGAACAAAGGGTCAGCCTCCCACAGATCCAACGCATCCACCAGGCGCTGGGCGTGGGGGCTCAAACGCAGCAATTGCTCAGGCGCCACCCCCGGCGGGATCACTTCAATGGCCTCAGGAGAAAGATCCAACAGGCGCGCGAGTTGCTGGCGCCGATGCTCGGAAACGGTCACATAACGGGTATTTGGCCAGGGGGTGCGGAGCAAATCCCACGGGAAGCCTGGCCGCAACACCGGAATGTAAAGGGCATCCAGCCACGCGAAATCGTGGCACCATCCAATCAGACGGCGTCCTTCCGTGGCCAGATCGTGCAGGGCCGCGGTCAAGGCCAGGTTTTTGTGCAAGGTAAGGGCGTTGTGCACAATGAGGGTGTCTTCCGGTGCCACGGCTTTCTGCAGGGCCGAGCGCAGGCGGGCACGCAGGGCCTCGAAGCGTGGGCCGGGGCCGTGGTCGGTCAATTCCTGAGAAACGGCCAGCACTTCCGCGTGCCGAGAATCGGCCTCGGGCAACGCCAAGAAATCTACCCGGGGGTCGAACTTGCCCCCTCGGCCAGCAATGACCTGAACCTGATAGCCACGGCGAGCCAACAAGCGTGCATGATAGGCAATGGTGATCTCCACCCCACCAATCACTGGTGGCCCAGCATAGTGTAGGATGTGAATCATAGCACCTCCTGCAAATCAACACGCGCTTGCCCAGCCGCCTTGCGATCCACAAGCCCCCTATGCTTCCTTCCCCGCAAGGCCCTCGAAAACGATGCGCGCCCCTCACAAGAGAAACGCGTGCCCTTGGACGGGCAAAATTGGCCTTGGGCCGCGTCTGCGCTCTGCAACTTCCACGCGGCCCACATGCGCCCCGCTACGTGCCAAACCGATGCCGCAGCAAATACGCCAAATTGCGTTCCAACGTGCGGAAGCCAAAATGACGGCGCGCAATGGCGTAATTGCGCTCGGTCATCTCTTCCACCCGAGACGCGTCGTGCAGCAAATTCCGAGCGGCTTCCACGGTGTGATCATCTACGAAATCTTCAAACACCACAACGTCAAAGCCCTTGGGTTGAATGTCTATACGAAAGATGCCGTAGGCGCTCATCACCAAAGGACGGCGGTAATAGATGGTTTCCAGAAATGCGTTGCCAAAACCTTCCACCGCAGAGGGATACGTGACCAAATCCGCAGCCTGATAGGCATCGCGCAGTGCAAAAATGGGGGAACCATCGGGCTTTTGCCCGCGATGGTGGTTGAAATGCGCCGCGGCAAAACGCACGTCCACGCCCAAAAGGCGGGCATTTTCCGCGAGGTAGCGTTGATACTCGGTGCCTTCGTCGCCGCTGGCGTGGGTGATCACCAGCACCGCGGGTTCACCCAGCCGCCGCACCAGTTCAATGGCGTGCTCAATGCGCTTGCGCGGCACCACCCGGGTGGGCTGAAGGATGAAGTGCGCGTCGTCGGGGATTTCCAAAACCTGCCGCACCTGCGCGGTGATCTCGTCGGGCGGGGGCGGCGGGCTTTCAAAATCCATCACATTGGGCACCACAGTCGCACTTAACCCCGTGCGCCAGGCCAGTTCTCGCGCGGCATACGTGTTGATGGTCACGTGGGTGACCTGATGCAGTGCGGGCGGGAACGCGGCCCGCAGGAAATCATCCGCGGCCGAGCGCAGATAACGGGTGCGTTCCCACCAAAAATCGTGATGGTGGCCAATGGTGTAAATGTCGGTTTCTGCAATCACCTCGGTCAGAGCCAGCCCCAAAGGGATGTTGACCGGCAACGAAAGCGCGTTTTCGGCAATGAGGATGTCAATGTCAAAACGCTCGATGAAACGGTAAAGATGCTGTTTCAGATGATCGCGCAGGCGGTGGATGCGCGCGGTGGTCTCGGAAGAGCGACAATAATCATCGAACAAATCTTGGGTGAGTTTGATAATTTCGGGGTGCTGGAAGAAAGCCTCTTCCACCACCATGCTGCGCTCCGGCGGCTGCTCGCTCAGGCCGGAGAAATAGAAGCATTCATGCCCCATTTCGGTGAGCACCTGCGCCCATTTGGCAATTTCCAGGGAAACGCCATCGGTGCCCGCGATGCGGGTGGACACAAAGCCAATATGCAACGGGGCCTTTTTCGGTGGGGAAGGGCGGCAGGCTGGCATGAGATTCCTCCTGCAGAATTAGAGGGGAGCAGGCGAAGCAGATACCGCGGGGCCGGTGGTGAGCAGACGCTCAAAAATCGGCAGTACCGCTTCGTAAGAAAAATGCTCCCGCGCGAGTTGATAATTGCGCTCCACCATCCGCCGACGACGCACCGGGTCGCGCAGCACCTCAATCACTGCTTCCACGGTCTCGTCATCCACCGCACCGTCAATTTCTATCAAGTCAAAGCCCAAAGGCGCGATATCCGCGGTATAGACGCTGTAACGGTTCACCATGAGCGGCAGGCGGAAGTAGATGGCTTCCAGCAAAGCGTTGCCAAAGCCTTCGTAAAGGCTGGGGTAAGTCACAAAATCAGCGTGGACATACGCATCCCACAGGCTGTAAGCCTTGCGCGTGCCCTGCTGGGCAGGCCGCGGCTGAAAATATTCCGCGGCGTAATGCATAGGCACCCGCCACTTGCGCGCCAGCGTTTGAATGTGCTGAAAATAGGCCATGCCTTCGTCGCCCGCGTGGTGACTGATCAACAGCACCGGCTCCTTGCCCATCAACTTGCGCTTCTTGCGGCGGAGTTCCCGCACCAGGGCCAAGGCGTGCTCGATGCCTTTGCGCGGCACCACCCGGGTGGGCTGAAGGATAAGCAGATGGTCGTCGGTAAAGCCTAAATTGGTGCGCAGGTCGCTGTTGAAAGGCGTGATGCCCACCGCGGCGTAGTTGTAATCGAAGATGTTGGGAATGACCGTGCTGGAAAGCCCACGCCGCGCTTGTAAATCGCGCTGCGCAACTGAATTGATCACCACGTGGCGGATGGAAGGCAAATCGGGTGGGAAAACGTCGTCCAACAAGTCGGCCACGTGATTCTGAGCAAAGCGCTCCCGTTCCCAGTAAAAATCGTGATGGTGAGCAATGGTGGGCAGGCCTGTGGCTTCGATCAAACGGCGCAACGCCACGCCCAAAGGCAGGTTCATGGGAATGGTCAGCGCGTTTTCAACAATCAGCAAATCAATCCGAAAAGTGTCGAGGAACCTGTAAAGGGCTTCCTCGATGCTGCGACTGAGGGCTTCCAGGCGGGAAGCAAAATGCTTTGGCAACGGCTCAGGACGAAAAGCCGCCTGATTCAGGGCCTGAATCTCAGGGTGCTGAAAGTGCATCTCCGGCACACGCATGCCTGGGAGATGATCCTCGTCCAAATCGCCTGCGCAAAAATAAGTGCTGTGGCCTAAGCGTTCCAGAATAATGCGCCATTTGGTGGTCTCCAAAGAGACACCATCGGTGCCTGCAAAGCGGGTGGAGACGAAGCCGATGTGCATCGCAGGGCCTCTAAGTTGTCATTAGGATGCGCGCCGCGGCTGATGCAACGGCGCTGTGGTAATTATATCCTCATCAGAGGGTTGTGTGGGGGACGACCGCGGCAAAACCCTTGCCAAAACCGCATGACGGGCAAAACGCGCGCCTTGTGCGCTGAACCAAGCCAGCACAAACCGACAAATTGAAGCCAACTCCCCCACCCATTCCCAACGCCTTGCCGTCACTTGCCATGGGCTCCTTCTCCTCCTCCA
>JAADCW010000226.1 GCA_013154225.1 Chloroflexota bacterium | reverse complement strand
CCCATCACCCCGTGCTCGGCTGGGCTTTGACCGGTCCAGAGGGTAGTCAGCGCCGCGGCTGTGGTGCTGGGGGCGATGGAAGTCAGAGGGGCCAAAATACCTTCTTCGGCCAGCCGTTCCCAGCCGGGCAACAGGCCGGCTTCCAGGGCCTGGCGCAGCAGATCCCAGCGCATCCCGTCCACCAGCACCAACACCACGCGCTCGGCCTCACCCAAGGGGGCGGTCAAGCGGCGGTCCAGGGGCGGGTGCTCGCCCAACACCGGCACACCCAACAAACGGCATACCGTCGCGGGGATGTTAAGGATGCTCAAGCCGTTATAATGGGGAGGCATATCGTCGGGCTCCCAGGGCAACGAGCGCAAACGGGGAGCCTCTAACTGGGGCCAAATTTCAGGAGTCAAATCGGGCATGGTGGTCTCCTCTGGTTTTCAGGGGTTATAATAACCCTATTGGGAAACGGGCCTCGCCGTGACATCTTTCTCGGAGGGCAATATGCTTGTGAAGTTGCGCGCCGCGTGGAACAGCAAACGCGGGCGTCAATGGCGGGAATATCTTACCGCATATTTGATGCTCGCACCATCGCTCTTTTTGATTTTCTTGTTCGGTATCTTTCCAGTTTTGTTTGCCGTGTACGTCAGCCTGCACCGCTGGCGCATCCGCATGGGGAAATTCGTTGGCCTGAAAAACTACATCAAAGCCATTGACAGTTTGGCCTTCGTATTGTTCTTTGCCGTAGCCGCGGGCATGTTGTTCGTGGCCTGGCGGACTTTCCGCGGCCTCAAAGAAAAAGCCCAAAATGCGGGCGATAATCCGTGGCAGTGGCTGGCGCCCGGCGGTCTGCTGGGCATTGCTGGCCTGCTGTGGATGCGCTACGGTGTCATTCTGCTTCCGCAAGTGCTGGCCATTGCCGACAAAGCCATCGGCACCCGCCGCACCGAAACCCAGTTCCGCCAATGGCTGTGGGAAGCCCTCACCGAGCCTCACGTTTTGGCCGCATTGTGGGTGGCGTTGGCTGTAAGCGTGGCCGGCCTACTCGTGTGGTGGGCCCTGCGCCGCTGGCGCCCCACAGCCGAGCACAGCGCCTATACCTTGCAGTGGAGCGTGACGGTATTTTTCCTGGGTGCTGGCTTGATTACCGCGATTTTCACCTACTGGCAGTTGCGTCTTGCCATTCAACGCGCGGTCGAAGATGGGGAACCCGCCACGTTCGGCCTGCATACCGTGCTCATCATCACCGGCCTGATTCTGTTTTACATTGCCTGGAAGTTGTGGCACAGCGCGGTGGACAGCGTTTCTGACAAAGCCTTTGCACTCAAAGGTTTTGCCGCGCTCTTCCTGCTGACTGGCGGATGGATTTTGATTGCCGAGCTTCCGCCGGTGATTGCCGCAGGCGACCCAGACCTCTGGCGGGGGCTGGTGGTCACCATTTACTACGCGCTGGGCACTGTGCCCTTCCAGTTGAGCATCGCGTTGGTGCTGGCCTATTTGCTCTTCCAAAACATTCGTGGGCGTGAATTTTTCCGCGTGCTCTACTTCCTGCCCTACATCACGCCCACAGTAGCCAGCGCAGCGGTGTTCCGCTTGCTCTTTATCGGCCATCCTTCGGGGCTGGTCAACCGTTTCTTGCGGCTGTTGGGCCTGCCCTCGCTCAAATGGCTGTGGGAACCTCGGGGCGTGTTCACCCTGATCGCCAACAGCCTGGGCATCCATATTCCTTCATGGGCTGGCGGCCCCAGCCTGGCGCTGGTGGTGATCATCATCTACTCCATCTGGACCTACGTCGGCTACGATACGGTCATCTACCTGGCCGGGTTGGGCAACATTCCCAACGAACTGAACGAAGCCGCGGCCATTGACGGCGCCAGCCAGTGGCAAATTTTCCGCCACATTACCCTGCCCCTGCTCTCGCCCACCACTTACTTCCTCTCGCTGATCGCTATCATCGGGACGTTCAAAGCCTTCAATCACATCTACGTGATGCGAGAGCCCGAGGCCCTGAAAACCGTCAACACCTTCAGCGTGGTCATCTTCGACACTTTCTTCACCGACACGTTTTACGGTTATGCCTCGGCAATGGCATTTGTGTTGTTCGCCATCATCTTGAGCCTCACCTACATCAACAACAAGGTGCAAGGCTCCCGCGTGTTCTATCAATAGAGGTGCAACATGGCTGTGACCACGGTGAAGAAAAACACCCGCAGTTACCGCATTCGCCGCATTGCTTTGCGCACGCTGATGTACACCGTGCTCATCATC
Source organism: Chloroflexota bacterium (assembly GCA_013154225.1). Lineage (GTDB taxonomy): Bacteria > Chloroflexota > Anaerolineae > Anaerolineales > DRMV01 > DRMV01. The sequence continues at coordinate 2,225 of JAADCW010000226.1, read as the reverse complement.
GGCGGCATCATCGCGATCATCCCGTTTTTGTGGATGCTTTCCACCTCGCTCATGACCCTGGGGGAAGCCATCTCTGGCCGCTTTTTGCCCGCGACCCCGCAATGGCATAACTATGTGGTTGCCTGGAAGGAAGCCAATTTCTCGGAATACTTTGTCAATTCCGTTGAAATCACCCTCATCACCTTGGCCGGGGAACTGACGTTCAGCATCTTGGCGGCCTATGCCTTTGCCCGGATGCGCTTCCCTGGGCGCAACCTCATCTTCGGTATCCTGCTGAGCACCATGATGATCCCCGGCATGGTGTTGATGATCCCCAACTTCCTCACGGTGACCTGGCTGGGGCGGGTAGGCCCAATCAAATGGATCAACAATTGGCCATCCCTGACCATTCCGTTCATGGGGAACGTTTTCAGCATCTTCCTGCTCCGTCAATTCTTTGCCCAAATTCCCGACGACTTGTTCGACGCGGCGCAAATTGACGGCGCGGGGCACTGGCAGTTCCTGTGGCGGGTGGTCATTCCCCTTTCCAAAGCCCCGATTTTGGTCATTGCTGTGCTGTCGTTCATTGGGTCGTGGAACGCGCTGGCCTGGCCTCTGCTGGTCACCAACGCGCCCGACTGGCGCCCCATTGCCGTGGGCTTGTTCCAATTTGTGGATGAGGCCGGTTCCGAACTCAACTTGCAAATGGCCGGTGCAGTAATCACCATCATTCCTATCCTCATCCTCTACTTCCTGACCCAAAAGCAGTTCACCGAAAGCATCGCACGCAGTGGCCTCAAAGGCTGATCTGACCCCAATTCACGGCTCCAAAAACAACAGCCCGCGACTTTTGTCTGTCGCGGGCTGTTTGGTTTCTGGTTACAAAAGCGGATTCACCCTCGCGCCGCGTGCCACGTTCAGGCGACGACGAGCGGCGTTATCCAAATTGGCTACGAAGCGGCATCCTTATCCTTGTTTTGAGCATCCCTGGGCGGCGGCACCCGAGAAGGCGACTTGGAGGCGTCTTGCGAAGAGGCTGCTTTGGATTTGGCCGTCAGGGGCTTCTTCAGCCATGTGGTGTAAAACCACCGCCACAACCAGCGGAGCGGCCACACCACAAGCAGCACCAGCAGGGCAAGCAGGAAGAAGGTGGGCAGGATGTACAGTACCAGCCAGATGACCACGTTGATGATGCCGCGAGTGGTGCGCATCAGCGCCAACAGCGCCTCTTTGGCCACGCCGGTAGGCTGCCAATTGCCCACGGTAAAGGGATTGGCCGCCGCGGCAGGGGTCAAGTCCACTGAAATCGCCGACATTGCAGACGAGGTTTCCAAATATTTGATGCGGCCTTTGACCTGCTCAATCTCACCCTGTACCTGGGTAAGTTCCCGATATACCGAGAGCACATCTTGCGTATTGACTGCGTCGTCCATGATGCGCTGAAGTTGGTCACGGGTGGCTTCCAGGTTGCGTAAGCGAGATTTCAAATCCACATACTCTTCGGTCACGTCCTGACCGGTAATGACCTTGCGATCCACCCGCTGGGCAAGTTGGCAAATCTGAGCCACCGCGTCGTCGAATTTTTCCGCAGGCACCCGTATGGTAATATGGCCGTAGAGCAGGCGAGTGCCGGTGCTGTCTTCCCTTTCTGAAACTTCAGCCGAAACCACAAACCCGCCCATTTCCTTGGCCAAACGGGCAATTTCGTCTGCGGCTTTGGAAGGGTCATCCACCACAACATCCAAATTCGCGTTGCGAATCACCAGACGCTGGCTCACATCGGGCACTGAGGCGCTAAAGTCGTTTGGTGCGGCTTCTACACCCCGGGACGCGGACATGGGCAAACTTTCCACGTTGTCCATGCCTTTATCGCTCATCATTTCCATGCTTGCAGAGGTCTGACGAGAAGAGGCACACGCGGCCAGCAGTATCCCCGCGAACGCCAAACTCAAGAGCAACAACCACCGCTTAGACTTCATCTTCTCCTCCTTAATTTTAGAGAAACAATAACGAACTGCTATTTAGACGCTACCTGGAGCGAGAAAGTTCCCCGCTGCTTTCAGAAGACGATAGCGTGAGCGGCTTACATGGTCAAGCGCAACAAGGCGAGCAAATCCGCTCAACGCCGGGTTGGCTGGAATACATTATTTTCTTTTCTGATTACCTGACACAAATTGGTGTTATTGCAAGCCCGTCTGGTTTTGAGGCACACGAGCGCCCCTCCTCTCCCTCTGGGAGAGGAGGGG
>JAADCW010000203.1 GCA_013154225.1 Chloroflexota bacterium | reverse complement strand
CGCCCTGTCGCGGGGTCAGGAATGTGTTTTGGTGATATACGCCGCCCTAAAACTTAAATAAAAAGATGCGTCAACGGTATATCAACATGTTATAGCATTATACCATTGACAATTTAAGAATGGTTTCTCGAAACCAAGAAATTCAATTTTTTGGTGATTTGTTGAAGGGAATTAGATCACCCAAAAAACACCTACTGCCACAACCGCCCCAACCAACGAAGCCAAAAAATTGACCATGTCGTTGTTCATCCAGCGCCACCCGCGCAGCCATTGTGTGGGCGTGCCGCAGGTGTGTACGGGCGTGTGTTCGGTTTCCTTATCGCATTTAGGGCAGTAATAAATGGCCTGCACTGTGGCCCCTAAAAAGGAATCGGCCAAGGCACCCAACCAGCCGCCCAGTGTAATGGCGATGAGGGCTTTGAGGCTGGCTTGGCCGACCCATGCGCAGCCGCCAATGAGCGCGGCGCCTGCCAGCGCGGCGACAAATCCCAGCCATGAGACCCCGCCCGACGTGCCGCGTGGCACGGCTTTGCCGGTGAGAATGTGCCGCGGCGTGCCGTTGGCCAGCACGCCGATTTCCGTTGCCCACGTATCTGCATTGACAGCCGCGAGCGCGCCAGCAAAAGCCACCCACAGCCAAGCCGCGTGGGGTATCCACGCGTGCAGGGCTGCAAAAAGGGTGGCCAGGGCGCCGTTGGCCGCCACTTGTGCCCAATCACGACGATGGCCTTTGGAAAATTTTTCGCTCAACGCGCGTTTGCGCTGGGCAAAGGCGTGGGAAAGCGCGCTGGACGAAACAAAGAAAACCATGAGCAAGCAAGCCCAGGCCCATCCCCCAAGACCAAAAATCACACCGCCCACCACCAGCGCGGCCCAAGCTCCACTGCGCTCCAGCGAACCCGCGCGATAAGCCGCCCAGGCCACGCCCGCGGCTGCGGCCCAGCCAATGATCAATTGTGACGTTGAAATCATCCTCTTGCTCCCAAAAGCACCACAGCCACCGAGGCCAAAAAGCCCATCGCGGCCAGCGCACCGGCTAACCAGATGAGATAAGCCATCGCCCGCCGCTGTGGTGATTGATAAGCAAACAACCCCAACCCCAAATTGAGCCCCTGAAACAACCACGCGGCAATAGCCAGCAAAACCGCCCGGTTGATCGCCGCGGGGCTCTGCGTGGCTGCCCCGGGCACGGCCACGCCTGACGCGGCCAAATTGCTCCAAATTAGCGCAACAAACACCAAAATCCAAGCCGTGAGCAACATGCCGCGGGCCCAACGGTCGTGCCAAATGGCGCCCAGCCAGCGCGTGGGGCGCTGAGAGCGCGCTTCCACGGCTTCCAGTGTACCTTCCTCGGCCGCGCGGCGAAAGGCTTCCAAGAAACCTTCTGGATCTTCAGGCGAGATGACAAACAGCCCGTTTTCCGTGGCGATTGCTATCAAGCGTTCTGTGGTCGCGGCCATATATTCCACTTCCCCCATAGGGCTTTTGCGCCGCCCTACCACCATTCCGGGCCAGCGTATTCGTGGCAAGGGCAGCGGCTGTTCCAGCGCATCAACCCACTGTACCCATAGAATCTGGGCCATTGGGATTTCTTCCACCCGCCAGCCCCACTGCAGTTTAACCAGATCACGGTTGACCTCGTAAGACGCGCGGCGAAGCGCATAAAGGCCGTAAAGCAGAAACGGCACAGGCACCGTCAAGACCAGCGCGAGCAGCAGCGTGAGCAAAAAAGTGCCGCCAATAGGGAGCAGGGCCGCGCGATAATAAAGCGCGCCTGCCGCGACCATGAGCAGCAGTGCCAGCGTGGCTTGGAACAGCGCCCCAGGGTGCTGAGGCGGGGAAAATGTTGCCCGTGTAGATGTCATCATTGCCTCGGTTGCAACCTGCCCGAATTATATCAGCCTCTTCTTGCCGAACGGTACGAAGGTGGGTGTCTTTTCGTGGAAAAAGCGCGGTTTACGTGCAGTTAAAATATGCTATACTCTAAAGGATGAGTTATTTGGCCAAGACAGCGCTGTTCGGAGAGCGGGCGGCGCGGCTTTGGCATTGTTGGTGTTTAGCGCAAGCGGGAGATGGACCCGACCCAAACATGACCACGACCTCTTCGCATCCGTCCGAAACCATCCCCATTGCCCGCTGGGCCCATCGGCTGCGGGAGCGTGGGCTGGCGCCGCTGGCCCTGACCCTCCTGGAAGCCGGAGAGCCCTGGTGGGAAGTGGGCGGTCTGGCTTTCGCTGGCGGCCGTTTTCTGCTTACGCCTTGGGTTTCTGATGATACCCTTCGGGCGTTGGGCACTTTGCTGGAAGACCGTTCCCAGCGGGAAGCCTTAGCCCGAGCCCTTCAGCAACACACGGGAGCATCGTCGCCATGACAGCCTATCTCACCGGCGCGGCCGGCATTTTGGGATTGCTTTTTGTGGTGCTGTTTGGCCTGCTGATGGTGGTGTTGCGGGTGGTCAAACAGCCCCAACCCGGGCGCGATTTGCGCCCCCTGCGGGCGTTTTCTCGCCTGCGTCGAGCCGTCAACCTCACTGTGGAATCAGGCCAACGCTTGCATATTTCTCTGGGGCGGGGGGAAATCACCCACCCGAAAGCCGCGGTGGCCTTTGTGGGGTTGAGTACCCTTGAGCGTTTTGTGGAAATTACTGCAGTGAGCGATCGCCCCGCGGTGGCCAGCGCAGGTACTGGCCCCTTGGGCATTTTGGCGCGCAGCACCCTGCACGCGGCTTATAAAGCCGCGGATCAGGAACGCCGCTACCGCGCCACCAACGCGCGCGTCACCGGCCTGACCCCCTTTGCCTACGCGGTGGGCACCATGTTCATCACCGAAGACGACGCGGTCGCGGCCAACTTCCTGGTGGGCAGTTTTGGCCCTGAGGTTGCGCTCATTGCCGACGGCAGCAGCGGCCACGATGCCCTGACCGTAGCCGGCACCGACAACATCGCGGCCCAGGCCGTGCTGTACGCCTCGGCTGACGAGCCTTTGATCGGTGAAGAGGTATACGCGGCCGGCGCCTACGTGGGTTCTGGCGGCTTGCACGGCACCAGCGTGGTGGTGCAGGATATTTTCCGCTGGTTCCTCATTGCCGCAATGGTGGGTGGCGCACTCTTCAAGTTGTTAGGAGGTGCCCTGTGAAAATGAAAGCACCTCTGGCAACCGCGGTGGCTATGGCTGTGGGGCTGCTGGTGTTGGTGGGGTATTTCATCCCCCTGCAAATTTTCACCGGCCTTCGGATGCTCTTTTTGCAATGGGCTGTGATTTTGGCTGGCGCGGCTTTGGTGGTTGGGGTGATCAATTTGAGCCAATACCATTGGGCCAAGATGCGCCGCCGCGGCCCAGGGCGTTTGGCCAGCGCGGTGCTCATTGTTTCCCTGTGGGGCACGTTTGCCCTTACCCTTTTCTTTGCCCCTGCCAGCGCCCCTGTGCAGTGGCTTTTCCAGGCAATTGTGATTCCGGCCAGCATTGCGTTGATGGGTTTGCTGGCCTTTACCCTGACCTACGCCGCGGTGCGGTTGTTGCGCCGTCGGCCGGGTTTGTTTTCGGTGTTGTTTTTGGGCACCGCTGTTCTGATTCTGTTGGGGGCTGTTGCCTTGCCGGGTGTTGGCCCCTTGCCCTTCCTGAGTGACACCCTGCGCCCGTGGTTGGCACAGGTGCCCGCGGCTGCTGGTGCTCGCGGCATCCTTTTGGGGGTGGCCTTGGGCACAGTAGCAACAGGGTTGCGTATCCTCTTGGGGAGCGACCGCCCTTATGGTGAATGACATGAGCGAACAAGTCCGTTGCCCCATGTGCGGAAAGCCCAATCCGGCAGACGCGGAAGTGTGCCGCTACTGCCACGCGCGGCTTAAGCCTTTGCGGCCTGGTGAGATTCCCCAGCCGCAGGAAACCTCGGATTTGGAAAGCAACTTGCCGGATTGGATGCGCCAAATTCAGGAAGAAAGCGCGCCTGCCCAGGCTGAGGCAGACGATTTGCTCCAGGCCTTTCGGGATGAGGTGGAAGAGGTTTTGCCCGAAGCGCCTGCCACCGAAGACGAAGATTTGTGGGCTGAGATGGGCGCTGAGGAAGATGACCTGCCCGATTGGTTGAAATCTCTGGGTGAAGAAACCGCGCCTGAAGCATCTGCCCCGTCGGAAACAGGCCCTGCCGCGGCGGAGGACGATCTGCCCGACTGGCTGGGCGACACTGCACCAGCGGATGAGGAAACCGCGACTGACGCATTGGGCGGGGAAGAGCCTGCGGCTGAGCCGGGGGAACTCCCTGACTGGTTGGAAACCCTGGGGACGGAAGCCGCCGAACCCGCGGCAGAAGCGCCCGTGGAAGAAGAGGGCTTGCCCGATTGGCTGAGCAGTGCTGAACCCGCGGCCGAGGAAACTGCAACTGACGCGCTGGGCGGGGAAGAACCTGCAGCTGAGCCCGGGGAACTTCCCGACTGGTTGGAAACCCTGGGGACGGAAGCCGCCGAACCCGCGGCAGAAGTGCCAGCGGAAGAAGAGGACCTGCCCGATT
>JAADCW010000014.1 GCA_013154225.1 Chloroflexota bacterium | reverse complement strand
AAGGCATGTTATAATGAAATTGCAATGAACAGACTTAGACTTTTCGGGCTGCTTGCGGGGGTGGTCAGCATTCTAATACTGGTTCCTGCCGTGCGTCGGCCCGTGAAAGCCGATGATGGGGGAGGATATGTTGCCTTTGAAACTGGGCATTCGGTTCAAGGGGATTTTTTGGCATTGTATCAAAGCATTCCCAATGCTGAAGTGGTGATTGGGCCACCTATCACAGATGTCGTTGTACGGGATGGGAAGCGTTATCAGTATTTCCTCAACGCAGTTTTTGTTGCGCCGCTTCAGGGGGGCACCCCGACCCTGTTGGATGTGGGTAGGATAGCCTATCACAGGTTGTACGATGCTCAGGAGAAGACGCCGCAGGTGCTTGATTTGGGCGTGAGTGCACTGACCGGGCTGGGGTGCCGCAATTTTGCTTCTGAGGTCCCAGGCAAAACCCTGCCGGTATGTTGGGAATTTTTGAGTGCTTATGAAGCCTATCAGCAATGGTTGGGGAAGGTGGTGAGCCTCCCTCTGCTGGAACATAACGTCCCAGTGCAGTATTTTGAAAACGGGCGGCTTGAGATGCAGGATGGACAAGTGGTATGGGGCGAATTGGGGTGGTGGTTCTTGGATCAGGAAGAGGACAAGAATGCGAGTAGGTTGATGGCGCCCCAGGACAATGCCGCGATCGAAGGCGCTTCTGTGCCCGCGCTTATTCTCATCAGCATGAAATACGGCACGGTCCGCCCAGGGGAGATGCAGACTTTGCGGGTTGGTGTTTATGATGAACTTGGCAGGCCTGTGCATAATGCGCGGGTAACTGTTTCCTTCAATCCAGGGAGCGATATTTCAAAGCAGACCATGTTGACGGACGAGAACGGGCAAGTGGAGTTTCAGATTCAGGCGCCGCAGACGACAGGGCACGTTGAAGTTGACGTTCACGCCAGCCTGGCTGGGGTTGAGATCGAAGAGAAGGCCAGTTTCCGTGTTTGGCCGTAAGATCTTGTTGGGGGAACGTCTGTGCTATAATCCTTCTTGAAATGGCACGGAAAAACACGACTAAAAAAGGCAAAAGCCAAACCAAGAGCCGCACGAGCGGGAAGCGCGCGAGCAGTAAACGCGCACCTAAGAAAAAGACCGCCGCGCGGGGCAAAGCGCGCGGCACGACCAGGAAGACCATCACCAAGCGTGCGAAGCAAACCGCATCCAAAAAGCCCTCGAAGGCCAAGACGTCCGAAGCCGACCAGCCGCGCCCGCGCCTTTCGCCAGAGCGCAAGCGGGATTTGTGGGGCGGCGGTTTATTGTTGGCTGGCCTGCTGACCCTGGTTAGTCTGTTTGGCCCTGAGGGAAGCGTGCTCCATCCCTGGGCTGCGTTTTGGCGGCGGGCTTTGGGATGGGGGCTTTGGCTTTTCCCGCTGTGGTTGTTGTTTTTGGGCATTGGCTTGCTTCTGCGGCGAAGCGAGCGTGTGCCCAAATTGAATTTGGAGCGCACCGTAGGTTTGTTGTTGCTCTATGGGGGGATTTTAGCGGCTTTGCATTTGCCGTGGATTGCCTCGGCGCGAGAAGGCATGTGGCAGGCCGCGGCCCAAGGGCGAGGGGGCGGTTATGTAGGCGCGTTCTTCTTGTGGGTGCTGACAGCCGCGGCAGGTAAGGTGGGCGCGGGCATTTTGTTGGTTGCCTGGCTGGTTTTAGGCGCGGCATTAACCCTCAACCGTTCAGTGCTTGACCTTTTCAAGTGGGTGCCGCCCTTGGTGCGGCGTTGGCGCCAGCGTTGGGCCAGTTGGTGGGCTTCCCGTCGGGCCAAAGCCAAGCCACCTCAGCCGGTTTCCCCAACCACTTCATCTGCACCGAGCGGCCAACCCGCCGCGGTTGCGCCTACGGCCACGGCTGAGCCCGCTTCCCCCAAGCCGTGGGTGCTGCCCTCGGTGGCCGAGATGTTGGATGAAAACCCCGAGGAGGCCTGGGAGGCCGAGGAAGTGGAAAGCCGCGCCCGCCTGATCGAGGAAACGCTGGCTTTGTTTGGCGCGCCCGCCAAGGTGGTGGAGGTTCAGCAGGGGCCAACGGTCACGCTTTATGGTGTGGAGCCTGGTTATGTGGAAACCCGCAAAGGGCCGATGCGGGTACGGGTGTCTAAAATCGCGGCGCTGGCCGATGATTTGGCCCTGGCGCTCGCGGCCAAGCGGGTGCGTATCCAGGCCCCTGTGCCTGGTAAGGGGTACGTGGGCATCGAAGTGCCCAATGAGCACACCGCGCCCGTGACTTTGCGGCAGGTCATCGAGAGCGATGCGTTCCGACGGTTGAAATCGCCTTTGCGCTTTGCTTTGGGGAAGGATGTGGCAGGCAATCCGGTGGCCGCGGATTTGGCGGCCATGCCGCACCTGCTGATCGCGGGCGCAACGGGGTCGGGTAAGTCGGTTTGCGTCAACGGCATCATTACTTGTTTGTTGCTCCACAATACGCCCGATGATTTGCGTTTGCTGTTGGTGGACCCCAAGCGGGTGGAACTCAGCGGCTATAATGGCATTCCGCACCTGCTGGCGCCGGTGGTGGTGGATTTGGAAAGGGTGGTTGGGGCACTGCAGTGGGTGACCCGAGAAATGGAACGCCGCTACAAACTTTTTGCCAAAGAGGGGACGCGGCATATTGTGGATTACAACCAAAAGGCGCTCAAAGAAGGCAAGGAAAAACTGCCGTATTTGGTGGTGGTGATTGACGAATTGGCCGATTTGATGATGCTCGCACCGGAAACCACAGAGCGCACCATCACGCGTTTGGCGCAGTTGGCCCGTGCGACGGGGATTCACCTCATCATCGCGACCCAGCGCCCATCGGTGGACGTGGTTACCGGCCTCATCAAAGCCAACTTCCCTGCACGGATTGCGTTTGCCGTGGCCTCAAGTGTGGACAGCCGTGTGATCTTAGACCAGCCGGGCGCGGAGCGGTTGTTGGGGCGGGGCGATATGCTGTTCATGGCCCCAGACGCGCCGGAGCCCATGCGTTTGCAGGGCGTGTACGTGTCGGATGCCGAGATTCGGCGGGTGGTGCAGTATTGGCGGGAGTTTGGACAGGCTTCGGTGCCGGGGATTGGTGGGGTGGTGGACGCGCCGCCGGAGCATATTCCTCTGAAGCAAAAACCGCTTTGGGAGGAAATGGAGGAAGAGAAGCCCCAGAAGCCCGCTGATCCTTTGTGGGATGAGGCTGTGGCGCTGGTGCGCCGGGAAGGAAAAGCCTCGGCTTCGCTGTTACAGCGGCGGTTGCGCATTGGTTATACGCGGGCCGCGCGTTTGGTGGATATGATGGAAGACGCGGGTATTGTGGGCCCGCCGCAGGGTGGTACAGGGGTGCGGCCTGTGCTTCCTGAATCGCAGGACGAGGCATCTTCTGCTTCAGAAGAAGCCGCAGACGCAGGTTGATTTGGACTGCAACGACGCTTTCGTGATGGAGGTGCCCTTGTGCAAGTGCGTTCGGTAACCGTGTTTGCCTATCCTGAAGATATGCCCGCGGCGGCCAAGGCGGCCGCGGCAACGCGTTTGGTGTTGGAAGCCGCGGATTTTGAGGTGCAAACGGTGCGGCTGGCCACGCCGCCTTTCCCTCTGCTGGTTCAAAGCGAAGCCGAAGCCGTGGCGCTGGCAACGCAGTTGGAGGCCGACGCGCCGAAGTTTGGGATGGATTACATCTCTCTGGGCCCTGCGCTGCCTTCGCGCCCGGAAACTTATGCCTGGGTGCCTGCAATTTTGCAGGCCACGTCTGCGGTGTTTTGCAGTGGTGTTGTGGCTGACGATGAGGGTATTCATCCCGACGCCGTGCGTGCCAGTGGAGAAGTGATGGCCGCGCTGGCGCCGCTGGAGCCGCAGGGCTTTGCCAATTTGCGCTTTGCCGCGTTGGCCTCGGTTGCGCCTGGTGCCCCGTTTTTCCCGGCCGCGTACGCGCCGCGGCTGCTCCCTCGGGGGCAGGTGCTGGTCGCACTGGCGTTGGAAGCCGCGGATGAGGCAGTGCGTGCTTTTGAGCCTGCTCGCACGGCAGAGGAAGCCCGCACGAATTTGGTGACGGCATTGGAAGCCCAGGGCCGACGGCTGGCCGCGCTGACCGAGGAAGCCGCGGCCCTGCATCAGGCCCGTTTCTTGGGGTTGGATTTTTCGCTGGCGCCTTTCCCTGATGAGATGACTTCGTTGGGCCGCGCGATGGAGCGTTTGGGTGTGGCCGCGTTGGGCTTGCACGGCGCTTTGGCCGCGGCGGCTTTTTTGGCCGATGCGTTGGATCGGGCGGCGTTTCCGCGTACGGGCTTCAATGGCCTGATGCTGCCGGTGCTGGAAGACGCGGTGCTGGCGGCCCGTGCCGCGGAGGGAATGCTGAGCGTCAAAGACCTACTGGCCTACAGCGCGGTGTGTGGCACGGGGTTGGATACGGTGCCCCTGCCTGGGGACACCACGGCAGACCAACTGGCCGCGGTGTTGTTGGATGTGGCTGCTTTGTCGCGGCGTTTGCGCAAGCCCTTGACCGCCCGTTTGATGCCCATGCCAGGAAAGCAGGCAGGCGA
>JAADCW010000058.1 GCA_013154225.1 Chloroflexota bacterium | reverse complement strand
TGGTGGAGACCTTTTCCAGCGGAATGTCGCGGAACAGAATTTCCATATCTTCCAGCGAAGAAATAGAAACGCCCACCTTGCCGACTTCGCCCGCGGCCATGGGGTCGTCCGCGTCGTAGCCGATTTGGGTGGGCAGGTCAAAGGCCACTGAAAGGCCGGTTTGTCCCTGGGAAAGCAGGTAGCGATAGCGCGCGTTGGATTCCTCTGCGGTGGCATAGCCCGCGTATTGCCGCATGGTCCAGAAGCGCCCGCGATACATGGTGGGCTGCACCCCGCGGGTGTAGGGGAAACTACCGGGAAAGCCGAGTTGCTCGGTGTAGTCCGGGTCAGGATCTACGGGCAACAGCAGTCGGGGCACGGGAATGCCCGAAGACGTGGTGAATTCCTTTTTGCGTTCTGGGAAGCGGCGTAATGCGGGTTCCAGCACCTCTTTTTCCCAACGGGCTTGGGCTTTTTTCAGGTCATCGGTTGGCATGGCTCACCTCGGGGCTTTTTTTGTAAGTATACTCTAAGCGCGCATTTTGGCGCGCGACTTCGCAGTTTTGGGCATATTTTGGTTGTTTTGGAAAATTCTCCTACCGTTCTGCGCAATTTTGTTATACAATGAAGCAAAGCCCAAAGCCATGTGCCACAAGGTGTGGTCTGGCTGGGTGTTTGTTGTTCATTTTGTGGTAGGGAGACGCTGTGTTCCAACGCTTGTGGAATTTCTATAAACACCCCTTCCGCCGCCGCCTGATATGGGTCAGCGCGGGTATTGGTGTTTTTCTTTACATGATTTATCAGCGCTATTTCCCGAAAGACGTGGTCTTTGGCGTTTTTCGGAGTTCTGACCCCATGCAACTCATGTTGTGGCCTTTTCAAATTTTATCTTCTAAGGCCTGGTGGCAGTTCTGGCTGATTGTGGTGTTGTTTGTTTTTCTTTGGCTTTTATGGCTCTTTTTCTTTGCTCAGTTTGTGCTTCCAGTGCAAGGGGGACGGGATCGCTTCAAGGTGTTTTGGCAGTTGGTGCGTTATGTGTTTGGGCGGCACGGCCCCGCGATGTTTATCCAAGATGGCGAAATGATTGCCAACCGTAGGGAACGAAACCGCCCTGGCCCGGGCGTGCTGGTGCTGGATACGGCCAGCGCGGCCGTGTTGCGCACCGGGCGCAATTTCACCCGCGCGGTAGGGCCGGGGGTGGTGTTTACGCAGCCTGGCGAATGGGTGGACACAGTCCTGGATTTGCGAAAACAGGTCACCGTGATTGGCCCGACCAAAGACGAAGATGACCCCTTCTTGCCTCGCGGGGAGGATGAAACCGACGAGGCTTATGAAAAGCGCGTGTCGTGGCGCCAGCGCGCGGGCGGGCGCACCCGCGACGGCGTGGAAGTTGTGCCCCGCTTGACCGTGGTTTTTGCTTTGGATAAGCACCCCGATGACCTTTCGGAAGAGGCCTATGAGGAAGGCCGTTTCCGCACCAATTTTTATGGGCACGAAGCTTCGGTGTGGCGGGCGGTCACGCATCGGCCTGTGGATGCGGATAAGGCTGTGGGCGGCACGGGTATCCCGCAGGAGCGTCTGCTTTCTTGGCAGTGGTTGCCCCAGGCTTTGGCCGTTGATCTGTGGCGGGAGTATATCCAGCGGGTGCGGCTTTCCCAGTTGTTTGAGGCGGTGGACGAAAGCGGACAGACCGCGTTGAACATGATTGCCAGCACCATCAAAGAGCGGCTGTCTTCTCCCCAATACCACGAGTTAGGGGTAGATGCCCGCCCAACCGGCGAGGTTGTGACCAGTCGGGAATATCAACTGCTCCAGGAACACGGCCTGCGGGTGATGAGCGTTTCCATCAGCGCGATTTACCTGCCGCCAGAGGTGGAGCAGATGCTGATTGAGCGGTGGTCGTCCAACTGGTTAGACCGGGCTCGCCGCGAAGGCGAGATGGTGGCCCGAAAGCGGGCTTTGGCGCAGAAGCGTGGGGCCGAGGCCGCAGTATTGGACTGGGGCCGCATGGTAGTAGAGGTCTGCGGCACCGAAGTGGAGCGCATTCCCTCGCGCGAGCAGTGCCTGGCGCGGTTGTTGGCCGCGACCCGAGACGCGCTGCGCTCAGATCCGGATCTGTATCAAGCCGCGCAGGAAGAGATCATCGCCGCGTTGGATGAAATTTGGGCCTGGTATCAGCGAGCCGATGCCAGCACCTTGGACGAGCCAAATATGCTCATTGAGGAAGAGCACTGATGCAGGAATTGTGGGAACAGTTCATTTGGGATCTTAATCGCCTGCACTTGTGGCTTTTGGGCTTGCCGCAGCGCGTGTGGGATCGGATGTTAGACCGATTCTTTGTGATGACGCGCCCTGCAGGCCGTAAACGCTTGTGGTTGCGGCATTTGTTGTTTTTGGTCGTGATTGGATGGATTGTTTATCGGCATTGGAATGTCATTGGCGACACGCGGCTAAGCTATTATTGGAACATGATCCCAGAGCCTGTACCGGCAAAGATTTTGGCTGTGTTGGTGTTTGGCATTCCTGCTTACCTTTACCGCGTGGCCATGATGTTCCTCATGCCCGAAAGTTTGCGCTTGCTGTTGCTGGTCATTTTGCCTTATTATTTGGCGCTTTATATGACCTCGCGCTATTTGGAAGACATTTACGAACTCAGCGCGGTCTTGAAGGACCCCAAAGATGGCTTAGATGCGGCTACCCTTTTCTTACGGCGAGCGGCTTTCTCGCACAACTATTTCCGTATGCCGCGCTGCCGCGCGTCGGGGCGCTCTTCTTCTCGCAACTATCGGGAAGGGGAAGACGCCTTTTTCGCCACTTGTTTGCCTGTGTTATCCATCGTCGAAGGCGAGGTCTCCAACCGTCGGTCACCGTTGCTCCTCATTGGTGGGCCGGGCTATGTGTCCATCAGTGCAGACAGCGCGGCTTTGTTTGAACATCCCAACGGCACGCCGCGGGTGCTTGGACCTACCCATGGCCGCTGGCATCAAATCGAGGGCTTCGAGCGATTGCGCCGCATTGTCAATTTGCGCGACCATCAATTGACCTTGAGCGTCTCTACCCGGAGCCGCGACGGCATCAAAATCCGTGTGGACGACGTCCAGGTGCTGTTTAGCATCTACCGCGGTGGGCGGCGAGGAAGCAGGCAGGAGCCATATCCCTTCATGCCCGGCGCGGTGGAGCGGCTGGTTTACAACGAGCGCGGCCAAAACACCATGGACCGCTGGGAACGCCTGGCCAGCAGCCGGATGCTTGCCAGCACCATGCGCACCATGGCGCGCACAGAGATTGCTTCCTTCATCCGCTCGCAGACCCTGGTGCAGTTTTTGGCCAGTGTGTTGCCCACGGATATTGCCGCACTGGAAGAAACCTACCGGGAACTGCTGGAAGAGATGCGGGCGGAAGCAAGCCGAGCGCATATCTCCCTGGGCCCGCCGGAAGCCCCTCAACCTGGACGGTTTGTGTGGCGTTCCCAAATTGCTGAACGCTTTGATGCCTTGGCCAATGGCCCCCACGGCAGCCGCGCTCGCCAGCGAGGCGTGGGGCTGAAATGGGTCGGTTTGGGCGCGTGGCAAACTGCGGTGGATAAGGTGTTGGAAGAGCACATTGAGGCGTGGCGTTTGAGCGTGCGCAACATGATGCGCGGCAGTCCGCAGGTTTTGCGCCAACTGGAACGCGAGCGCCGTATTAGCACCTTGGTGCAGTTTGCCCGTGAGTTAATTGCTTCTTACCAGCAGAGCGGCAACACAGCCCTTGAGCGCGAAATTGCACTTCTGCGTTATTACGCCCATCGTCTGGACGTGGCGATGGACCTCAAATATGGGAGCATCCAAAACGCGCCGACGTCATGGCGTCGAGCGTCTGAGGTGTTGCATTCGCACCTTCCGCGCGACATTGATTGACCCTTGCCAAAGGAGCCCCGCGTGACCATTTGGGAAAACGTCAACCCCGAAGACCCGGTGCTGGTGTTGGGCAGTGCCGCGGTGGATACGATAGCCTATCCTGAAGGATCGCTGGCAGAGGGGGTGGCTGTTCCGGCTCAAATGCGCACGGCCTTTGGCGGTATTGCGCGCAACGTGGCCGAAAACCTGGCGCGTTTGGGGCAGCCGGTCACGTTTATTTCGGCTGTGGGCCGTGATGGCCCCGGCGAGCAACTGTTGCAGGAACTGCAAGACCTGGGGGTGGATACCCAAGCCGTAATTCGTACTGACGCTTATCCTACTGGCCGCTACGTGGGGGTTTTGCGAGCCGAAGGTGGCCTGCATTACGGTTTGCACGATATGCGCATCAGCCAATCCATCACCTCAGAGTATCTGCGAGCCCATGCCCACCTGTTTGAACAAGCCTCAGCCCTGGTGATGGACGCCAATTTGCCCAAAGCTACATTGCGCACCGCGTTTTCCCTGGCGCGGAAGGCCGGCATTCCTGTGGTGGCAGACCCCACGTCGCCACAATTGGCTGTGCGCCTCAAACGCTACTTGCCGCGTTTGGCCTTGATTACGCCCAATCATCAGGAAGCCGCGGCCTTGCTGGATCGCCCCTTGGAGCCCACCCGCTTTGAAGAGGTCATCCGCGCGGCCCG
>JAADCW010000231.1 GCA_013154225.1 Chloroflexota bacterium | reverse complement strand
GCGCGGGGCCAGCATTGGCGCGAATGCCACCATTGTGTGTGGGGTGACGATTGGGGAATGGGCTTTTGTAGCCGCGGGTGCGGTGGTAACGAAAGATGTCCCGCCGTACGCGCTCGTGGCTGGCGTGCCGGCCCGCATTATCGGGTGGGCGTGCCGCTGCGGCGTGCCTTTGCGTTTTGAGGGCGACGAAGCCGTCTGCCGCGAGTGCGGCCGACGCTATCGGCGTCTGGACGAGCAGCGCATTGAATACCTCCATAACCTGCCGGACGAAGACCTATGAGCGACATCCGCATTCCGATTTACGATCCCCGCCCTGAGATCGAGGCCTTGTGGGACGAGATCCACGCGGCCATTGATCGGGTGTTGCGTTCGGGGCGCTTCATTCTAGGCCCCGAGGTGGAGGCGTTCGAGCGCGAGGTGGCCGAGTATTTGGGCGTTAAGTACGCGATCGGCGTCAACTCGGGCACTGACGCCCTAGTTATTGCGTTGCGCGCGTTGGGCATTGGCCCGGGGGACCAGGTCATCACCACGCCGTTCACCTTCTTCGCTACTGCAGAGGCCATCAGCCTGGTGGGCGCGCAGCCCGTGTTCGTGGACATCGACCCCGTGACCTTCAACATTGACCCGGCCCGCATCCCCGCGGCCATCACCCCGCGTACCAAGGCTATTCTGCCCGTGCACCTCTACGGCCACGCGGCCGACATGGACCCCATCCTCGAGATCGCCCGGGAGCACGGTCTTAAGGTGCTTGAGGATGTGGCCCAGGCCTTCGGCGGCGCGTACAAAGGCCGCAAATTGGGCTCCCTGGGCGATGCGGCTGCGTTTTCCTTCTTCCCCACCAAGAACCTGGGCGGTTTCGGCGATGGCGGTTTGATCGCGACCAACGACCCTCAGGTGGCCGACCTGGCTCGCATGCTGCGGGCCCACGGTGCGCGACGGAAGTACTACAACGAGATGCTGGGCTACAACTCCCGCCTGGACGCTTTACAAGCCGCGGTGCTCCGAGTAAAATTGAAACATGTAGATGAGTGGAACCGCCGCCGCCGTGAAGTGGCCGCGAGATACCAAAAAGCCCTCGGCAAATTGGAGGGGGTGATTTTGCCGAGGGAAATGTCATATGCATATCATGTATATCACCAATATACCGTACGGATTCTCCACGGGCGACGTGAAGAAGTCCGACGACGCTTGACTGAGGCCGGGATTGGGACTATGGTGTACTACCCTGTGCCGTTGCATCGTTTGCCGGTGTATGCTTGGCCGGAAGGTTCGCTTCTTCATGCTGAGCGAGCGGCACGGGAGGTGTTGTCGTTGCCGATGGGGGGGAAGTTGGCGATCATATCGGGGAGGTAGCAGCCCCGGTTGCGCGATAACTTGTGGGTGGGCGTTCGTCTTGACGGGAACTGGCCAGTTGGGATGGTCACTAGGGGTTGGCTATCCATTTGCGGGCAAGTGATACAAACTTGCTCGTAATGGGTATGATCTCTCGCGTCCTACACCAGGAGAGTTAATCTGAAGTTTGGACATCCATGGTGTAAGCCCTATATGGAAGAGATCGTGACACCGTAGGAGTTGCGAAATTCGGGCGTAACCAACCCGAAAACTTCTGCCCATTTCTAGTGCCATCCAAACTTTGGTCCGAACTCTAGGAGTTAATCCTTTATTATGGCGAACAAACAAGGATTCGTTCGCGGAATGGCTATCACGATGGGCAGTCGGCTCATCGCCCTTGTTATAGGATTGGGGGCTTCTGCGGTTTTGGCGCGCGCTCTTGGCCCAGAAGGTAAAGGAATGTACGCCCTTGCTGTATTGTTACCTAGTATGATAGTTGCTTTGGGCAGTTTTGGTCTTGATTCAGCTACCATTTATTATACTGCGCGCGAAGAGATTTCTTGGCGGATTATCCTAGGGAATAATGTTGTTCTAAGTTTTGTACAAGGATTTTTGGGGATTTTAGCTGGCTTTATTATTGTCCGTGTTTTTCATGAAAATCTATTTAAAGATATAGCAATATCCATTCTTAACTTCTCACTTGTTTTGATACCTATTAACTTTTTCTTTCATTCTGTTAGGTATATTCTTTGGGGAGCTCAACGTGTAAAAGAATTCAATCAGGTTATTCTTATTCAAAGAGGAATATTTTTTATATTATCTGTGGTTGTTTTGTGGGCTTTTAATATGGGGGTAATCGGTGCCATTGGGGCAACTTTCATAAGTATATTAGCGGCTGCTGTGTTAGCCTTTCATTGGGCTAAGATGATAAGCGGTGGCGTTGTGCTGTCCCTTAATCCCGTCTATATAAGAAAAGCATTTACATACGGCTTTCAAGCGTACTTAGCTAACATCTTAGGTTTTTTGAACTACCGCGCGGATATGTTCCTTGTTAATTGGCTTATGGGCCCAGCAGCCGCCGGGCTTTATGGTACGGGTGTTGACATTATCGAACGGGGGTGGTTGATATCCCAGGTTGCAGGAGCAATGATTTTTCCTCGGGTTGCTGCCGCGAAAAATAGCAGAACCAAACTTCTGCTAACCCCTTTGGTAGCTCGTACGGTCTTCTGGATTACTGCAGGTGGCGTGGTGGTATTAGTGTTTATAAGTGATTGGTTGGTTTATTTTTTATATTCGGAAGCTTTTCTTCCGGCTGCTAGGGCCTTACGTGGTCTTGCTATTGGAGTGATATCTTTGAGCGTTGGTCGTGTATTATCAAATGATATTGCAGGTCGAGGTCGGCCTGTATTTAATATTTATGTTGGTTTAGCCACCATCGTTGTAAACGTTATCTTGAATTTCCTTTGGATTCCTCGTTATGGGATCGAGGGCGCGGCGTGGGCATCATCGGTCTCCTATACGATTTCTTTTCTGGGCGCGCTTTATTTCTACTGTCGTCTTTCTGGCAATCACTGGACGATGATCATTTTCCCGCAGAAAGAAGACCTAGTAATATATTATAAAACAATGGTGAAAATTTTGCCATTTGCAAAATAAGTTGTTTAGCAAGCATATAGCAATGCCGGCTTGTAGAAAGAAAGTTTATGGCAAGCGGAAATCCCGGGTAAGTTTTAAGCCTATTCAGAGTGTTAGACTTTTACGTTCTCTGAAAGCGTGTGGCTTTTTACCCAATAAAAGTTAAAAAAGAAGAAAACAGGCTAGATAAGGGACGCGTTGAAATGTCTGCTAGAAGCCAAAACGAATGATAGATGCGGCGGCGGGGTGTGGCGGTGTTTGTGGCTAGGTTTATGGCCGGGTGGCCCAGTAGGCGATAGAGGATAAGCGGAATCGATCCGTGCTCCGCCAAATGAAAAGGTTACCGAACCGTTACGTGGGCGGGAGCGGAAAACGTTGTGATAGAAGTCTAGCCGCCTATAAAGGCGGTTGAGGGCCTGGACATGGGCGACAGTATCCGGACGTCCGTGGCCGATGTAGGCCCGGACATGGGAGCCGTTGTTCTCCTCGACGAAGCGTTGGTCATTTTTGTGGTAAGGCCGGCCTCGCTCCAGGGGAATGGCGTGCTGCTGGGCCCAGGCCAGGAGCAGGGCGTTGAGGAATTCCGGGCCGTTATCGGTGTGAATGCGGCGGATGGGGAAGGGCAGACGAGCCTTCAGAGCGGCAAAGGCATGCCGAGCGGCCTGGCCGCGGGTGCCCAGCATGGCCTGGGATGCCACCCAGCCGGTGGCCACATCGGTCCATACCCGGGTCACGACATACAACCCTTGGGTGGAGGGCCCGGCATGGTGGACGGTGTCTACCTCCAAAGGGCCGGGCTCCGCGACATCGGCAGGAACCCGGTCGGTGGGGGGGAACCGCTTGGTGCACCGTCGACCGCCACCGAGGAGGGCGGGGGGCCGAGCCAGGCGGTCGGGTTGGCGTCGGACGGGCCCGACGATGCGGCGGACGGTGCACCCCGAGACCCGGGCCAAAGCGGCCTCGGCCTCGGCATCCAGGTCCAAATGGCCGTGGCGAGCCAAGTGCTGGGCCGTAGGAACCCGCACGGGTTGCAGGCGTTCGGCACAGGGGTAGTCCAACGCCTGGGCCCATAGCCGGATCGCTTCGCGCACTTTGGGGCCATCGGTCGGCCCTCGTTGACGAGTGCGGGGTTTGCGGCGCAAATCCCCCCGCAGCAAACGGATGAGACTTTTGCGATGCAAGCCGGTGATGGCCTGCAGCTCATCCAGCATTCGGCTGCGCGCCTTGCGGGAGGCCCGCCCGTAGCGGGGTTGGATGCGTCGGAGGACTTTGCGGCGTTCGTCGATTCGCATGGTCACCTCGGGGTTCATGGCTCTCCTTTCGGTAACATTCTCATTTGAGAGAATCGTACCCCCTCGGTAACATTTCCAATGGTAGAACGCGCAGGCGTGGGTGGAGAACATCACCTACGTGTACACCGAGGTCGGGCATCGGTATGTGTTCTTGCTGATGGATGCGTATTCCCGCTACATCGTGGGGTGGGCCCTATCGGCGTCCCTGGCTGTGGAAGGGGCTTTGGCGGCCCTGGCCATGGCGCAACGCAGCGAGCCCCCGCCGCAGCCGGGTTGCATTCACCACTCCGACCATGGGGTCC
>JAADCW010000214.1 GCA_013154225.1 Chloroflexota bacterium | reverse complement strand
CCTGTGCGGCGATGGTGTCCCAATCGGTGGTGGGGGTGGTGGGGATGAAGCCGGCGTGGGCAGTGGCCGGGGCAACCGCGCCCAGCACCAGGGCAAAGACAAAAGCGGTCAAAAGGGCGATTTTCTTCAGCATAATTGTACTCCTTTTACTTGAAGTGCGCCTTGAGCGGCGGGGTTTGCGAGTTTGTGTGACGCTTATAAGACGCACGCCGAGGCAGAGAGGTTACATTTTGCGTTGCATTCCGTGGTGCCGCGTTCCACAATGCCTTATTTCGCGCGTTTGTCATCCCCCCGCGATTCCCCCTGAGAAAAAAGAACAGGGCTACCGAAAAACGGTAGCCCTGGATGGGGCGAGTGGGAGTCGAACCCACACGGGGCTTGCGCCCCAGAGGATTTTAAGTCCCCGGCGTCTGCCTATTCCGCCATCGCCCCGAGCGTCTTTATTCTACCCTTGGGCTTGGCGGGGCGTCAAGGGCAATTAGTTGGCCGCGGCTTCTTCGCCCGTGCACTTGAGTTTGCCCTTGATCCAGCAGCGCCATTCGCGGTTTTCCCACACTACCAGAATGGGGGCCGCGTTGAAGATGGAGGAGTACGTCCCGCTGAAAATACCAACCAGCAGGATGATGACGAAATGCCGAATGGTCACACCGCCGAACAGCGCCAGCGTGAGCAGGGTCAGCATTACCGTGAGCTGGGTGTTGATGGAGCGGTCCAGGGTCTGCACGATGGAGTGGTTGACCAGTTTTTCGTAGGGCAGGCGGCGATAGCGGCGGCTGTTTTCTCGGATACGGTCAAACACCACGATGGAGTCGTGCACCGAGAAGCCGATGATGGTCAGTAAGGCTGTAAGGAACATTGCGTCGGCTTCCCAATGCAGGTAGTGCCCCAAGATGGCTTCCACGCCCACGGTCACGGAGACGTCGTGCAGCATGGCGATGATGGCTGCGGTACCGTAGCGCACCGCGTGGGGAACGCCGCGGAACGCGTAGGTGATGTAAAGCAGGATGGCAATGGCCGAAAGCGCCACCGCCCCCGCGGCACGCTCCGCGACTTCCTTACCCACCGAGGGGCCGACGTTGGAGAACTGCAAGATTTCCACCGGGCTGTTGAAGCGCTCTTCCATGGCTTTCACCAGTTTGTTCATGGTTTCTTCGTTCATGGATTTAGAGCGCACGATGATGGTGTTCCCAGTGGCGGTTTGCACGGTGGGGTCACCAATACCAAATTCGTTGTAGAGTTCGATGATCTTTTCGGGCGGCGGCGCGCCGTTTTCAAAGCGCACTTCCAGCAAACTGCCGCCGGTAAAGTCAATGGCTAAGGGAAGCCCCCATAACAAGAGGGCAATCATACCCGGCACAATCACGGCCAGGGAAATTGCGAAATAGAGATAACGCTTACCGACAATATCCATGATAGCCTCCGAGCACGGTGCTTAGATGCCGAACCACGAGGTGTGGGCTGAGAAATCCAACGCATCCAGCACGGTGTGCAAGAAGATGCGTGTAATCGTCACCGCGGTGAACAGGCTCACCAGCACGCCGATGGCCAGGGTCAAGGCAAACCCTTTGACCAGGCTGGCACCGTACGCGTTGCCGAACCAGAACAGAATTGCGGTCGTAATCAGGGTGGAGATGTTGGCGTCGCGGATGGAGGGCCAGGCGCGTTCCCACCCTAAGTCAATGGCGTGGATGAGCGGATGGCCGTCGCGGAGTTCCTCTTTCATACGCTCAAAGATGAGGATGTTCGCATCCACGGCCATACCGATACTCAACACGAAGCCCGCAATGCCCGGCAACGTGAAGGTGACGGGGATCCACTTGAAGATGGCAAAGGAGAGCAAGGCATAGGAAATCAAGGCCAGGTCGGCTACCAGGCCAGGCAGGCGGTAATAGAGTGCCATGAAGGAGAGGATGACGATGATGGCGATGATGCCTGCATTCATGCTCTTGCGCAGAGAATCTTCACCCAGGGTAGGGCCAATGGTTTGGCTCTGCACCACTTTGAGGGGAATGGGCAGGGAACCGTAGCGCATTTGGATGGCCAAGTCGTTGGCGCTTTCCAGGGTGAAGTCGCCGGTGATGACCCCGCGGCCATCGGTAATGGGCGAGTTGACCCGCGGCGCGGAGATGATTTTGCCATCCAGCGCAATACCCAAGATTTTCCCAACGTTTTTGGAAGTGTAATCCGCGAAGATCTTTGCGCCTTTGTCGGTCAACGTAAAGGCGATTTCATAGCCACTGCCGGTTTGGCTGGGCACCACGGTGACGCTCTTGAGGTCTGCGCCGGTCATGACCGTGTGCCAGACTTTGGGTTCAGGGGTGGGGGAAGCCTCAGGCGTGGCTGTGGCTTCGCCTTCCGCGGGGGTAGCCGTCGCCTCGGGCGTGGGCGTGGCGGCAGTGGTTTGATGTTGTTGGCGGAAGTCGGTCAATACGGGGGTTCCGGGGGGCAGATAGGTATCGCCCAAATCCACAAATTCCAGCACGCCGGTTTTGCGGATGGTTTCCAGCGCGCGTTCAGGGTCGCGTTCCCCCGGAAGTTCAACCACGATGCGGCAGTTGTCGGCCAACTGCACCACGGCTTCGGAGACCCCCAGGCCGTTGACACGCTTTTCTACGATCGCGCGAGCCGTTTCCATTGCTTCAGGGCTAACCTGATCGCAGGGAATTTCTGATTCCAAAAGGGCCTGGACGCCCCCCTGCAGGTCCAACCCCAACCGCACTTGCACCGGATGGCTGAACAAGGGCTTGCCGCCAAAGGGGTTGGGGATGGTAACGCTGGTTGTACTGGGCAGGTCAATGTACACTGCCAGGGCAATCAGCAAGAGGACAGGGATGAGGTAGCGTTTGGGATTGCGCATAGAGGGAGCCTCCCAAAGTGGGGATTCGGCCATGCCACAGGCATGACAACGGACATTATACCACTGGCACGCAAACCTGGGAGAATTTGCACGGCCGCAAGGAGCGGCTTTGAGGCGCATTCGCGTGCGCTTTGGGGCTTGTATGGGCAAGGGATTGACCGCGATTTTGCGGTGAGGATACGCCGCGCGTGTTGGGAGATAGGTCCTAACCCCAGGTTGACTTTCGGCGCGGCGAAGGAAGGCGTGGTGGTGTCAGGTTACGGTACAATAAGGCGTATGTCAGAGCAAATGCCTGAACGCTTAAAAGCCCTCTGGGCTGGCGTGGCCGCGGCGGCCTTGTGGGGCGGCCTGTATCCGGTGAGCAAAGCCGTGATGGAAGTTGTGCCGCCTTTTGTTCTGCTGGCCACGCGGTTGCTGTTGGGTGCGGCCATACTTTACCCCTTTGTGTGGCGGCAAGGTGGTATGCGTTGGCCAGCCCGTGCCTGGCGTTTGGCCTTGGGCGTGGGGGCTTTGGGGTTCGGGTTTGCTTTGGGTTTGCAGTTCGTGGGCACGCATTGGTCCACTGCATCCAACGGCGCACTGGTAACGGCCACCACGCCGGCCTTTGTGGTGCTGTTTGGCGCGTGGATTTTGCACGAGCGCCTGACCCGCCGACAAGCCATTGCTTTGGTTTTGGCGACCCTTGGGGTGTTGATTGTGATTGACCCCCGTCAGGCCAGCCTGGATCAGTTTTTCCTGGGAAACCTGGCCCTGGTCGCGGCGGCCTTGGGTTGGGCGCTTTATTCGGTGCTGATCCGTTGGTTGACCCAAACATGGGATACCCTGCGGGTGAGCATCGCGGCCATGTTAGGCGGCCTTGTGGTGGTGCTTCCCCCGGCTTTGTTTCAATGGCCGCAAATTCGGTGGGAAAACTTCACCTGGCAGGTGGCTTTGGGCGTGCTGTATGTCGCGGTTTTTGCCACGGCCATCGCCATGTTTTTGTGGAATTACGCCTTTGCCCATCTCAAAAGCAGCACCGCGGCCCTGACATTCTTTGCCCAGCCCCTGATTGGCACGCTGGTGGGCGTGTGGTGGCTGGGTGAGACCCTGCGTTGGGGCTTTGTGTTGGGAGGGTTCCTCATCGCTGGCGGCCTTTATCTGGCCGCTGTGGACTCTGCAACGTGAGAGGTGTGTTATGCGATTTCTCGATGCTTTGGCAAAATTTTTCGGCGGTGTGTTTCTCTTTTTGGCCGGTTTGCTGATGCCTTTGGTCATTTTCAGTTTTCAAGGCTTACAGACCACAACCTCGCCTGAAAACTTCCGTGAGGTGATTCACAATTATTGGCTGCGCCGCGATTGGATGGCGCAGGCCGGCAAGCAGTTGGCCCACGAAATGGTGCTCAAGACGCCTTCCAACAACGAGGAACTGCTCTTGTGGCGTTCACTGGACGCGTTGGACGAACAGCAGTGGATGGCGTTGCTGGAGTACCTGGCGCCGGCCTCGGCCATTGACCCTGTGGTGGATCAGGCCGCGGTGGCTTTCATGGTGTGGTTGGATACCCCGCGCGTGCCCCCGAACGTGCCTTTGAGCCTGACCACCTGGAAGCAGGAAGCCATCAAAAACACGCCGGTCATGACCCAGTGGCTGCTTTCCCAATTCCCTGCGTGTACGCCAGCCGAAAATGTGCTCTGGGGCGAGGCCGTGGCTTTGAACGATTGGTCACGCGCGCCTTTGTG
>JAADCW010000006.1 GCA_013154225.1 Chloroflexota bacterium | reverse complement strand
ACGCCACCATGGAACGCATCGGCACCGCACCCGACAGCCCCTCTGCCTGGGCAACCAACAACGGCTTCCTCACCCACGGCCACGACGCTGAGGGCAACCCCCTCCACGGCACAGCCAAATACCCCAACGCAGCCAACTTCCCCACGCCAACACCCACTGTCACCCCACGCCCCACACCAACGCCCACCCCAAAACCACTGGCTGGCCGGGTGCTCATTGGCGAATTTCTGCCCCATCCTCGCTATGATTGGAACCGCGACGGTAAAACCAATGCTGGCGATGAATTCATCGAAATCGTGAATTTGGGCCCTGGGCCTGTCAACCTGGATAACTGGATCTTAGACGACGGCGAAGGGGGATCCAAACCCTTTGAAATTCCCGAAACCGGGCTGATGCCCGGCCACGTGGTGGTGTTTTTCGCCAGCCAAACTGGCATTCGGCTCAACGACAGCGGGGATACAGTGCGCCTCTTTACGCCCGATGGGCAGCTGGTGGACCAGGTTTCCTATGCCCGCGCGCGGGCGTGGAATCTTTCATGGTGTCGTCCAGATTACGGCTGGGGTCCCATGGTTTACCCCTGCTGGCCCACACCGGGGCGCGCCCATAACGTGCGCTATCAGCCGATCAACAGCCCTCCACTTTCCCCAGTTCAAACCGCCGAGGCAACGCCA
The DNA here is from genome assembly GCA_013154225.1 of Chloroflexota bacterium. GTDB lineage: Bacteria > Chloroflexota > Anaerolineae > Anaerolineales > DRMV01 > DRMV01. The sequence goes on along the minus strand of JAADCW010000006.1, from coordinate 3,953 downwards.
CTTCCAGCCGAACGCCTTCCTCAAACCCCATTTTTACCCCCAAATTGCCTTCCTGCCCCAATTTCAAAATCTTTGGGCCTCTGTATCCGGTAAAATAGAGCCCTGCACGCATTCTGCCAGAAGTGAGGCCCATTGCAATGAAAACCCGTTTTCTCTTGATGTTGTTCCTGCTGGCGCCCTGGCTGGTATCTTGCCAACCTCCGGCAACCCCAGCCGCGCCTGCGACCACTTCCGCAAATCATGCGGAAGAACGCATTCAACCCTATTTCACCAACCCATCCAACGACACTTTACGCGGCGGACCTGACGCCGCAGTGGCAAAAGCCATTGATGCCGCCCGAGTTTCCGTTGATGCCGCACTCTACGACCTGGATTTGTGGAGCATCCGTGACGCACTCCTGCGCGCCCACCGCCGTGGGGTGCAGGTACGCATTGTGGCCGAGTCTGACCATCTGGACCGGCCAGAATTTCGGGAACTGATCAAAGCCGGCATTCCCGTGGTAGGCGATGGCCGCAGGGCTCTAATGCACGATAAATTCATCGTGATTGACCGCTACGAGGTATGGACCGGCTCAATGAACTTCACCCTCAACGGCGCTTACCGCAACGACAACAACCTGGTGCGGCTGGTCTCGCGGCAGTTGGCTGAAGACTACACCACCGAATTTGAAGAAATGTTCCTGCAACACCAGTTTGGCGCAGATTCGCCAGCCAACACGCCTTACCCTCAGGTCACGCTGGACGGCATCAGCGCCGCGGTGTATTTCGCGCCTGAAGACCACCCTCTGGCGCATCTGATGCCCGTGCTGGAAGGGGCGCAAAAAAGCATCTATTTCATGGCCTTCAACCTCACCGATGACGATCTGGCGCGCCTACTCATCGCCAAAGCCCAACAAGGGGTGAAAGTGCAAGGGGTCTTTGACGAACGCCAGGCCAAAACCAGCACTGGCAACGATTACCTGCGGCTAAAGGAAGCCGGCTTGCCGGTGTTCCTCGACGCCAACCCCTATGCAATGCACCACAAAGTTTTCATCGTGGACGATCAAATCGTGGTCTTTGGCTCATACAACTTCACCCACAGTGCGGAAACCCGCAACGACGAAAATCTGGTCATTGTCCACGACCCTCTGCTGGCCGCGCAATTCCTGGAAGAGTTCCACAGGGTGTACAACGCGGCCTCGGAGTATAATCGGTAACAACGGGGCACGTTTGCACCAATGGCGGGGCCTGCTCCCCAAGCCGCTTCAACAGCCCAGGCAGGGGGAGAACCGCCACCAATAAATGCCCCTTTTGCCGTTCTCCTTATCTGGAAGGCCGCTATGCCCCTGGACTATCGTGCGGTTTACGAAAAAATCCAACGCTTTGCCAGCCATGCGCGGGATCTGTATGCAGAGCAAGATCGCCGCGGACAAGATGCCTTGCAGGCCCTGCAAAATTGGGATGACCACGGCGACGAACTAAAGGCCATGGTTGCCACCGCGGCCGGGCTCTATGCCCATTGGCGCTCAGCCGAACCCACAGGCGAGCCCCTCACCCTGGCTGCAGACCCGCCCGAGGACGCAGAAGCACGCGTGGCAAAAGCATTGGTGTTGGCCGCAGATGGTTCACAAATTGAACCTGATCCCCACGCGGCGCTTTACTACGCGCTGGTGAACGTGGGTCTGGTCATGATGACCGTGGATCTCACCCCACGCACCCACATCATCAGCGAACTTTACACGCCCGAAGACCTCATGGCCCACCGTCCACAGGTCAACCTGACCCGCGACCTCAATGAACGCGCCGCGCTGGCTGAAGTTGCAGAAGTCCTGCTTCAAAACCAAACCGTGCCCGCAGGGTGGGAAGATTTCTACGCAGACTTGCCGCCCACCCAAATCCTGCTGGGGCTGACCGATGGCCCGCTGGAGCTGTGGGGCGCAAAAGACGACCGCGAAGGCACCTTCCAGGATGCCCTCAAAACCTACTTACACCACCTGCACACCCTCGCTCGGCTGAAAGTCATCAGCGCCGGCTACGTGGACAACCCCCACGCCAACCTGGTGGTCAACACCCTGGCTTTGGCCGCGCAAGGCACGCCTGTCACACGGCAAAGCGTGCTCAAAGTCGTTCACGGCGAACACCCCTTCCAGGGCGTCAACGACACAGCCTTGTTTGCCCACCTGCTCAAGCCTGGCCAGCGCAGTGCCGTGTTTGGTCTGGCTTCTCAATCTCGCGCCCAATACACTGGCGACTTGGCGCTCCATTTCTTCTACCTCAACACAGCCGCCGACGAAGCCGCGCCCAACATCGCGCGGGTAGAAATTCCGGCCTGGGTTGCCAACGATCCGCAGGCCGTGGAGACCCTACACGCGGTGTTGCTGTGGCAAAGCCGCCGCGTGCCTCACACCCCCTACCCCTATATCCTGCGCCGCGCGCACGAAGTCGCGGTAGTGCGGCGGGAAGACCGCCAAGCCGTAGAGACCTGGCTCAAACGCGAACTTCTCGCCCACGGCCTCTTTCCTGGCCTGCCCTCGGCGAAGAAACGATCGAAGGAATAAGGCAGTCGCGACGTGCAATCAAAATTAGGGCAAGAACTCAAGGTTTTCTTGTATGGTAAATGAATCTACTATGCTCAGATACTTTTTCGTTGAAACAGAGTACCTTTTAGTAGGACTACGCGATTATTTGGAGTTTGTGACTGACTCATTCATAGAGAGGAAAACCAGCGAATTCTATTCTAATAAGGATCTCAAGCAAACTTTTATTGGAAAAGCCCATGCATTTAGGATGGAGTATTGGTGGCCTTTGGCTTTGCAATACTCGTTTCTGACTCTTTTGTACTTTACAATTGAAGAGCGACTCCGATATCTATGTAAACTGATTCAAAAGGAAAATTTAAGCACACAACAGCGCCAAATAGGTAAGACACTACAGGACTATATGGAATTTCTCGAGAGCATTGAAGACCTTTTGATTTCCAGAGAGAATCTATCTAACTGGCAAAAAATCACGGACCTGGCGAAAATAAGAAATTGTATTGTCCACGCGTTTGGCCGGATTGAAGAATGCAAACACAAAAAACATCTTCAAAATTTAATAGCCAAAGAGACAGGGCTAAATTTGGTGGAAGAGACTGGTCAGCTGATGGCTTCTGAACATTATTGTCGTGAGGCTGTAGGCACAGCATTACAGTTCTTTCAGGAAGTAAAATCTCATTTATACAGTTTATGAGCCGGAAAAAATTTATGACTGCCCAACCGTGTATGGCAGACGGGACCACGCCCCGGAGTAACCGGCGGCGAAAATTCGGGAGTGTGCTTGCTAACAGTGTTACTGGATGACATGCCCCGCGGCTGACGCTATCGATATACTGTGAACCTTGCAGGATCTCTCCTCTCCCCCTGTCTGCGGCTTGCCCTTCGCTCACGCTTGGGCGAGCCGCAGACATCCCCCTCCCCTCCCTTGTGTAAGGGAGGGGAGGGGGAAAGCCGCATCCTGAGCGAAGGGCGCAGCCCGAAGTCGAAGGAGCGGCTGGGAGAGGGGTGAGATCCTACACCTTGCTTCTCCAAAACAAACTTTTGTGTGCTGCCCCATTTTTATACGGAGCCTCCCATGAGCAATTCCCAAGCCTTTATCGGACGCGTGTTGCAAGCCAACGCCACCGGCTTTTTGGTGGGTTGTCGTGTGCCGCAACTGCAAGAAAGCGGCCTGGCCTTTGGCGCGCTGGTGCGGGTCACGCCCGCAGAAAACGACCCCGCGCCTGAAATTTTTGGCATCATCGCGGAAATTCACCTGCCCGGCGATGAACTGGTCAGGCAACTCACCGTCGCGCCCGACGTGCCTGCCAGCATTCATACAGACCAGCATCAGCGCAACCTGCCTGTGGAAATTCAGGTGCTTTCCCTGGGCTATCGCGACGCAGATGGCCGCATCCGCCACCTGCTGCCGCCCCGCCCGCCCCTGACCCTGGCCAA